>NZ_JAZDXA010000022.1:0-17297 GCF_040170545.1 Sphingobium sp. MK2 | reverse complement strand
GGCGACTTGCCGATCGCGGCGCTGGCGGTCTATTTCATGACGCCGGAGGAACGGGCGGACATTCAGCAGCGGTCGCAAAATCTGATCGGCATTGCCGCTCGTCTGCGCCCGCGTCGTGGCGGTAACGGTGGCCGGCGCGGGGAAATAGCTGTCCGGGCGGATGATGTTCGCCTTTTCCACGAAGGTATGCGCGTAGCTGAGATTCAGCGCGAAGGCCTGCGAGAGGTTCCAGGTCGCGCCGCCGCTCAGCCAGACGCGATCGCCATCGGGGACGCGGGTGGTCAGATGCTGCGGATTGGTCGGCGAGCGATCAAACATCGTGCCCGCGCGCAGCGTCAGCTTGTCGTTGACGTCATATTCGCCGCCCGCGCTGACACTATAGGTATCGCTATATTCCAGTTCCTTGACCGATGTGCCGTTGGCGGCATTGATCGTGATCGCCTGCATCACCGACCAATTATACCAGCGCGCGGTCAGCATCGCCCGCAATTGCGGGGTCAGACGGTGAGTCATGGATAAGGTGACGATATCGGGCAGGGTCAGCGGCGCGGTGGCGGCGAAGCTGCCATTGCCACCGGCCAGCGGCCCGGCGAGGCCCGAAATCACCTGCTCACCCTGCAGGCTATGCTTCATGCGCGAGCGATAATGGACACCGAACTGGGTATCGCCAGCCCGGTAGAACAGCCCGGCATTCCAGCCGACCGACCAATCATCCCCTTCGACCGAGGCATGGCCATCGGCCAGCAGCGGCGAGAGTTGCGGCAGCGCGTTGGTCAGCGTCACCTTGACATATTGCACGTCGACGCCGCCACCGACGGACAGGTTGTCGGTCAGCTTATAGGCAGCCGATGGCTGGATATTATAGGTTTTAAGGTCGGTGTAGAGCGAGTCATAGCGCCCGAAATAGCCATCCTCATATTCCAGCTTCAGGCCGAACGGCGCGTTGACACCCAGGCCCACCCACAGCCGGTCGCTGACCTGGCCGGTGGCATAGAAGCTGGGAATGGGGATCACGCTTTCAAAGGCATTGCCGCCGTTCGTGCCGCTGACCGGCACCTGCGTCGTCAAGCCGGGGACGGTCCGGGTGGTACCGCGATTGGTCTGCCGCGCCTTTGCGATCAAGGCGATGCCGCCGACCGAGGTCTGAATGCCCGACAATTCGGTCATCGCGGCGGGATTGAAATAGACGGTCGAGGGATCATCGCCCGCCGCCGCGCCGCCCGACAAGGCACGCCCGGTTTCCTTGGGCGATTGTTCCTGCAGGTAGAAGCCCCCGGCCAGCGCCGGGACGGGCGTGGCGATCGCACCTGCGACAAGCAGGAAGGACGGGAGGCGGCGGCTGAACGACATGGCAGATCCTCTACTGGCAACTTTGTAGCCAACGCCGCCAAATAGAAGTGGCGCGGCTTTTTGACGGAGGCCGCTTACCAACACTATGGTTAAATTCCAGTGTTTAGCGGTGACTGGTCCGCGCGATGGCCGATCAATTTACAGCTTATCGGACCGGGACGTTACGGCAAGCAAGCGCGCCGTGAAGACAAAAAAAAGCCGCCCCGAAGGACGGCTTATAAAGTTTTAGGAGAGGATGCCTGAAAGGCCCGCTCCTTTTGCGGACCAGTCGCTTTTGTTGCAAATGCGAAACGGACACGCCTGATTGCGTTTCTTGCAATCGTTTGATCAGGCCCTTTATTCCGTAAGGGAAGGCAGGTCGGCGAAAAGCCGCATGGATCAGATTTTTACGCGATCTAGCCCCGACGCCACCAAATGCGAATCGATTTCGGCGATCAGTCGCGCCAATCCCGCCGCGTCGGGCGATTCCGCGCGCGCCACCAGCGCCGCCTGCGTATTGGAGGCGCGCAGCAGCCACCAGCCATCGGCGGTGGTGACGCGCGCGCCGTCAATGGCTTGCATATTCGCACCGCAAGCCGACAAGCGCGCGCAAATCGCTTCGATCACGGCGAATTTGCGCACATCATCGACGGGAATGTGCAGTTCGGGCGTCGCCGCCATGACGGGCATGGCGCTGCGCCGGTCGGTGATGCTGCCCCCGGCCCCGCTCGCCGCGCGGATCAGCCGGATCGCGGCATAGAGGCCATCGTCATAGCCATAATAATCATCGGCGAAGAAGAGATGCCCGGTCATCTCGCCAGCCAGAAGCGCCCCGATCTGCTTCATTCTGGACTTGATATGGCTGTGGCCGGTTTTCCACATATCGGGCCGCCCACCCCGTGCCTCGATCCGGTCGAAGACGGTCTGGCTGGTCTTCACATCTGCGATAATCCGGGTGCCGGGATGCTTTTCTAGCAGGTCATCGGCAAAGAGACCGAGCAATTGATCGCCCGCTATGGTGCGGCCAAGCCCGTCGATCACGCCGATCCGGTCGCCATCGCCATCGAAAGCCACACCGAAATCGAGCTGCTTGTCGAGGACGAGCGCGCGCAGATCGGCCAGGTTCGCCTCCACGGAGGGATCGGGGTGATGGTTGGGAAAATTGCCGTCTATCTGGGTGAAGAGGCGATGATGCTCACCCGGCAGCAATTGGACGAGTTTATCCACTACTGGCCCGGCCGCGCCATTGCCCGCGTCCCAGCCGATGCGCCAGGCACGACCGTCGAAATCCTGCATCAGCCGGGCGACATAGCGGTCCATCAGGGCGATCGTGTCGACCCGCCCTGCCCCGGCCTCCCAGTCGCCCGCCGCCGCCATATGGCCCAAGCGCGCGATGTCCGCCCCGAAAAACGGCGCGTGACGCTGCACCAGCTTGAAGCCATTTTGATCACCGGGATTATGGCTGCCGGTTATCTGAATGCCGCCATCGACCTTGCACGTCATTTCGGCGAAATAGAGCATGGGCGTTGGGCCAAGGCCAATGCGCAGCACGTCGATGCCGCTGGCGGTCAGCCCGTCGATCAGCGCCGCTTCCAGCATCGGGGAACTCAGCCGCCCGTCATAGCCGACCGCGACCCGTGATCCCCCTGCCCGCGCGATGACGGTACCAAAGCTGCGACCCAAGGCCCAGGCGTCGGCAGCATTCAGCGTTCGCCCGACCGTGCCGCGCAGATCATAGTCGCGCAGCAAAGTCGGGTCGAACCGATGGCTCATCCCTCTTGCCGGTCGGCCAGCAACAGGTCGCGCGCCGCATTGATCTGGGCCGCCAGCGCTTCGGTGCCGCCCTTGTCGGGATGGACCGAGGCGATCAGGCGGCGGTGCGCCGCGCGGATGGCGGCGGGATCGGCATCAGCCGCAACGCCCAGCAGCGCACGAGCCTGGGCCAGATCGTCAATCCTCTGAGGCGGCGGGGCGGAGGCGCGGCGACGGCGCGGCCTATATTGGCGGGCCAGGAACAGCGCCGCGCCGATCAGCACCGGCGCGCCAATCACCGGCTTGCCCTTGGCCGACAACACCGCGCCGACCAGCGCCGCGCCCAACGCCATCCCATCTTTCGCCGTCATGCGTTGCAGCCTCCCGGTCCAGATCAGCCAGCCCGCCAGGCCGACCAGCAGCAGCGCCAGCCATCCCATCAGGCCGCGCCGAGCAGTTCCACCGGCACCGCGCCCTCGCGGGTCGGCAGGGCAAGACCGGACACCATTTCACGCAGTTCCTGCCGCGCGGCGATGTGGCTGACGCCCAGTTCGCCCAGATGCCCCTTGTCGAGCAAGGTCAGGCCAGAGGGGAAAAGTTCGCGGAAGATCACGCGCTCCGATAGGCCGGGGATGACGCGGAAACCGACCCGGCGCGACAATTCCATCAGCGCGTCGCCGACCCGCTTCTTGTTGCGGGCGTCATGATGCTGGAGCCGGTTGCGCAGCACGACCCAGTCGATCGAGACGCCATCGGCCTTGGCTCTCGTCTTGCGCGCTTCGAAGATGAGTTCGGAATAGAAGGACAGGCGACGAACCTTGAAACTTTCGGCATCGACCTGGCCGATCAGGTCGAAATCGACGAAACTGTCGTTCATCGGCGTGACCAGCGTATTGGCGCGCGCGGCCATGTGGCGGGCGAAGACATCGTCGCGGCCAGGCGTATCGACGATCAGGAAATCCTTGCCTTCCGACAGCGCAGCGACTTCGGCGTCCAGCGCTTCGATCGTGTCGCCTTGCAGCACCGCGAAGTCGGGTGCGGGCAGGTCGATCTGGCGGCGACGCGCGGTTTCGGCGCGGTTTTCCAGATAGCGGGTGACGGTGCGCTGGCGCGGATCGAGATCGATCATGCCGACCTTATGCCCCAGCACGGTCAGGGCGATGGCGGTGTGGACCGCCGTGGTCGACTTGCCGGTCCCGCCCTTTTCATTGGCGAACACGATGAGATGCGGCTGCGAATTGGCCATTGGTCGCTTGATAACCCCGTTGATTGTCGCCATGATTCTTGACGGCCGCCAAGGCCGCAGCCCAGCAGGTCGACCGCTTGTTCCCCTGCCCTTATCGGAGCCGTTCCCCCCGTGCAAACCCTGTCTGACCTGCCCGCCCTTCGCGCTGCCGTCGCGGCGCTGAAAGCCGACGGAAAGCCGTTGGCGCTGGTGCCGACCATGGGCGCTTTGCATGACGGGCATATGGCATTGGTGCAGGAAGCCAAGCGCCATGGGCGGCATGTCGTGGTGTCGATCTTCGTCAATCCCAAGCAATTCGGCCCGACCGAGGATCTGGACGCCTACCCCCGGCGCGAGGCGAAGGATGCGGCGATGCTGGCGGCGGCGGGCGTGGACCTGCTATGGCTGCCGCCGGTCGAGGTCATGTATCCGACGGGCTTTGCCACCAATGTCAGCGTGTCGGGGGTGAGCGAGGGGCTGGATGGCGCGGCGCGGCCGGGCCATTTCGATGGCGTCGCCACGGTGGTCACGAAATTGTTCAACCAGGTCCGGCCCGACGTCGCGATTTTCGGCGAGAAGGACTATCAGCAATTGGCCGTGATCCGCCAAGCGAACAGCGACCTGGACATAGGTATCGACATTATCGGTTTGCCGACCCAGCGCGCCGAGGATGGCTTGGCGCTTTCCTCGCGCAATGCCTATTTGAGCGAAGCGGAGCGCAAGGCCGCGTTGGCGCTGCCGCGCGCTTTGGGCGAGGCCAAGCGGCTGATGGAAAAGGGCGAGAGTGTCGAATCCGCGACTTCCAAGGCTTTGATTATGCTGGAAAATCATGGGTTCGGGCCGATCGACTATGTGACGCTGTGCGATGCCGTGACGTTGGAACCCATGACGGTGCTGGACCGGCCGGCCCGATTGCTGGGGGCGGCGAAGCTGGGCAAGACACGGCTGATCGACAATATCGCGGTCGAGCCAGTTTAGGTTTTTGATAGTTAGCTAACTATCTAATAGGGCCATTTTGCTGGGTTTTGGAGCGTCATCACACCCTGCCCGCCGTTCGCCCTGAGCTTGTCGAAGCCTGTCCTGAGCGCCTGCCTTGGCAGGCAGTCGAAGGGGGCCTTCTTCCGAAAGAAAAGAAAGGGGCTTCGACAGGCTCAGCCCGAACGGGGTGGATGGGTTCCAAGCGGGATCAGAAGGGCTTTACGATCACTGCGATGACGATCACCGCGGCGGCGACGCCGGGGACTTCGTTGAGCAGGCGCAACTGGCGGTCTGTCATCGTCCGCTGGCCCCTGGCGAGCTTTTTGGCATAGCTGGCGATCCAGCCATGATAGCCCGACAGGCCGAGGACGAAGAGCAGTTTGAGGTGGAACCAGCCAAAGCTCCACGCGCCGATTTCCACCATCAGCATGAGACCGAAGACCCAGACCAGCACCAGCGACGGGTTGAGGATGATCTTGAGCAACCGCTGTTCGCGATCGATCCATTTGCGGTCCTCGTCCGAGCCGACGGCGCATTCCTGATGATAGACGAAGAAACGCGGGATCATGAACAACCCCGCCATCAGGAAGATGACGAAGATGAGATGGGCAGCCTTCACCCAGAGATAGGCAGCACCAAGATAGGCCATCAGCGTTTTTCCTCCTGCCGCACATAGCTAAGCAATGCTTCGACATGCGCAATGGGGGTGTCAGGCAAAATGCCATGGCCAAGGTTCATGATGTGCGGCCGGTCGGCGAAGGCCGCGCGGATATTGTCCACCGCCTGTTCGACCGCCTGCCCGCCTGCGATCAGCGCGAGCGGATCGAGATTGCCCTGCACCGGCAGTCCCTTAGGCAACACACGGTTGGCCCAGTGCGGATCGACGGTTTCATCGACGCCGATCGCATCGACGCCGGTGCCCGCTGCGTAATCGGCGAGTTTCGCGCCTGCGCCCTTGGGGAAGCCGATGATCGGGATCGTGGGATGCAGCGCTTTCAACCGGCGCACGATCGCGGCATTGGGCGCGATGACCCAGCGTTCGAACTGGAGCGGGGCGAGGCTGCCGGCCCAGCTGTCGAATAATTGTATCGCTTCGACCCCGGCCTCGATCTGGCCGGACAGATAGGTAACGGTCGCATCGACGATCGCGTCGATCAGCGCACCAAAGCGGGCGGGATCGCCATAGGCCAGGCGGCGGGCCGCGCCCTGATCCTTGCTGCCCTGGCCTGCGACCATATAGGTGGCGATGGTCCAGGGGCTGCCTGCAAAGCCCAGAAAGGTGACCGAGGGGTCGAGGGCTGCCTTCACCTGCCGCACCGTCTCATAGACCGCCTCGAAACGGCTGAAATCGGGTTTCAGGGTCGAGAGGTCGGTGTCGCTCAGGATCGGGGCGAGGCGTGGGCCTTCGCCGGTTTCGAACCAGAGATCCTGTCCCATCGCATAGGGGACGATCAATATGTCGGAAAAGAGGATCGCGCCGTCGAAGCCGAAGCGACGCAGTGGTTGAAGCGTGACTTCGGCCGCCGCCGCGCTGTCATAGACGAGTTCGAGGAAGCCGCCTTTGTCGGCCCGCAGCGCGCGATATTCAGGCAGATAGCGCCCGGCCTGCCGCATGAGCCACATGGGCGGCACGGCGGGGCGTTTCCCCCGCAGGACGCCAAGCAGCGGCTTGGCCACGGGGTCGGCCATCGGGTCGAAAGGCATCGGACTCTCTTCTCTTCTATTAAGATTCAAATAGGAATGTTGGAGATAGTAGGGGCGTTGGCAGCGGGGTTTATGCGTTGTGCCCGCTTTTGCCAACAGCTTGACTCCGATCCGCCCGGCCTTGCCCGTCCGAGTCCCCAGACTTATCCCCGTTACCCACAGGCTGTGGAGGAAAAATCGGGCCTGTTGGGGGACTGTGGATAAGAGTCCGGGCAGCGTGGAGCGAAAATCGGCGGTGTATTGCTCCCCATTTCGTCCCTTGCTTTATCCACAGCCTATGCACAGAGATACAGGCCATGGCGCGCATCCATCTCCACCTGCTTTCGGACTCCACCGGCGAGACGCTGGAGAATATCGCCAAGGCGGCGATCGGTCTGTTCGAAAATGTCGATGCGATCCGCCATTTCTGGCCGATGGTGCGATCCGAAGTCCATCTTGAACGGATCATGGAGGAGATATCGGCGAATCCGGGGCTGGTTTTGTTCACGCTGACCAACCACCCGTTGCGCAAGCGGCTGGAGACGCGCTGCCGGGCGCTCGGCCTGCCCCATGTCGCGGCGCTCGACAGCGTGGCCGATGCGCTGTCCAACATTTTGGGGCAGGAAACGCGCACCCGGCCGGGGCGCAAACATGTGCTGGACGAAGCCTATTTCGCGCGGATCGAGGCGATCCAGTTCACCATCGCCCATGATGACGGGGTGGGGCATGAAAATTGGGAAGAGGCCGACATCGTGCTGGCGGGCGTGTCGCGCGCGTCCAAGACGCCGACGTCCATCTATCTCGCCAATCGCGGCTACAAGACCGCCAATATCCCGCTGGTGCCGGAATCGCCGCCGCCGCGCAGTCTGTACAGCCTCAAACATCCGTTGGTCGTGGGGCTGACGGTCGGCCCGGAACGGTTGATTCAGATTCGCCGCAACCGGCTCCTCTCGCTCAACCAGGCACCCGAAACCGCCTATGTCGACAATGACAAGGTGCAGGAGGAACTGTCCTTTGCCCGGCGGATGTTTGCCGACAATGGCTGGCCGGTGATCGACATGACCCGCCGGTCGATCGAGGAAGCGGCGGCGGCGATCATCAACCTGTTCAATGATCGCGAACTGGCCGAAGGGGGCGAGGTATGATCGTGCTGGCATCGCAAAGCGCGAGCCGCCGCGCGCTGCTGAGCGCGGCGCTGGTGCCGTTCGAGGCGCTGTCGCCCGGCGTGGATGAGGAGGCGGCGAAGGAGGCGTTGCGCGCCGATGGGCTGGACGCGCGGGCGCTGGCCGATGCGCTGGCGGAACTCAAGGCGCGCAAAGTGTCGCGTAGGGTGCCGGGCGCTCTGGTGCTGGGGTGCGACCAGACGCTGAGCCTGGATGGCGGCGAAGAACGGGGCATGATGATCGACAAGGCGGTCGATCGCGCGGATGCCGAACGTATATTGCGGCTGTTGTCGGGGCGGGTCCATCATCTGCACAGCGCGGCGGTGATCGTGCTGAATGGCGAGCCGATCTGGCGGCATATCGAGCGGGTGCGGATGACGGTGCGACCTTTGTCCGATGCCTTCATTGCCGCTTATCTGGATGGCGACTGGGACGAATGCCGCTGGTGCGTGGGTTGCTACCGGATCGAGGGGCCAGGCGCGCAATTGTTCGCCAAGGTCGAAGGCAGCCAGTTCGCGATCCAGGGCTTGCCGCTGCTGCCCTTGCTTGACTTTTTGCGTGTGCGGGGTGTTTTGACGGCATGACCCAAGGCCTTCCCTATGCCGAAGTGATCGGCGACCCGATCGCGCACAGCAAATCGCCGCTCATTCATAATTTCTGGCTCAACGCGCTGGATATCGAGGCAGAATATCGCAAGACGCATGTGACGCCCGACGGATTGGCCAGCTATTTCCTGCAACGGCGGGCCGACCCCGATTGGTTGGGGTGCAATGTCACCATTCCGCACAAGATGGCGGTGATGGATTTCACCGATGATCCCGGTGGCGTGCGCGAGCGGATCGGGGCGATGAACACGATCGCCAGCGAAACCGGCGGGCCGCTGATCGGCACCAATACCGATGCGGGCGGCTTTTTGCAGCCCTTGCTGCGCGATCGGTGGAAGGGGCGCAGCGCGGTGCTGATCGGCGCGGGTGGCGCGGCGCGGGCGATATTGTTCGCGTTGACCAGCCTTGGCGTGCCCGATATCACGATCATGGCGCGCGATGCTGAGAAGGCGCAGGCGATGCTTGATCATGCCGGGGTGAAGGGCGCGGTGATCGGCATGGGTGAGTCCCTGCCCGCCGCCGACCTGCTCGTCAATTCGACGTCGCTGGGGATGGTGGGGCAGCCAGTGCTCGATCTCGACCTGACGCCGTTGCCGCCCAGCGCCACGGTCTATGACATCGTCTATGCGCCGTTGGAGACGGGGTTGCTCAAGGCGGCGCGCGAGCGCGGACTCAAGACGCTCGATGGGCTGGAAATGCTGATCGGGCAGGCAGCGCTGGCCTTCGACATCTTCTTCGACGCGCATGCGCCCCGCGAACTGGACGCTGAATTACGCGCGCTGCTGCTCGCGGCGGACTGATGAAGATTTATGGCCTGACCGGATCGATCGGCATGGGCAAGTCGGCGGTCGCGGCGATGTTCGCCCGTGAAGGCGTGCCTGTGTTCGACGCAGATGCGGAGGTGCATCACTTGCAGGGGCCGGGCGGCGCGTTGCTGCCCGCGATCGAGGCGCGCTTTCCCGGCACGACCGGCGCGCAAGGCGTGGATCGCGCGAAACTAGGCGCGGCGGTGTTCGGGCATCCGCACGAGCGCAAAGCGCTTGAAGCGATCGTCCATCCCGCCGTGCGCGACGCGCGGAGCCGGTTTCTGCGCCGCCACCGATCGCGCAAATTCGTCCTGCTCGACATTCCTCTACTGTTCGAAACAGGTGGGCAGAAGCGGCTGGCGGGCGTGATCGTGGTGAGCGCGCCGGCGTGGAAGCAGCGCAAGCGCGTCCTGGCGCGGCCGGGCATGACGGTCGCCAAATTCCGCCAGATCCTGCACCTGCAAACGCCTGATGCTGAAAAGCGTCGCCGCGCCGATCATCTCATCCAGACCGGCACGACCTTTGCCGAAACGCGCGCGCAAGTGCGACGTCTGGTCGCTTGCCTTGGCCGCAAGACAGGCAGATAAGGGTTGGCCCATAGAGTCGATATGAAGAGGGCGATGCGCGAGATTATATTCGATACCGAAACGACGGGATTTGACCCGGCATCCGGCGACAGAATGGTCGAGATCGGTTGTATCGAGCTTATCAATCGTGTGCCCAGCGGCCGGACCTTCCACGCTTATTACAACCCCCAGCGCGACATGCCCGCCGCTGCCGAAGCGGTGCATGGCCTGTCGAGCCATTTTCTGTCGGACAAGCCGCTATTTGCCAGCGGCGTGACGGACCTGCTCGCCTTTCTGGAGGACAGCCCGCTGGTCGCGCATAATGCGCGCTTCGATTTCGGCTTCCTCAACCATGAATTGCGATTGTGCGGACGCGGCGAAGTGTCGTTCGACCGGATGATCGACACGGTCGCGATCGCGCGGACCATGCATCCGGGCGCCAAGCACAGCCTGGACGCGCTCTGCACCCGTTATGGGATCGACCGCAGCCATCGCATCAAACATGGCGCGCTGCTCGACGCCGAGTTGCTGGCGCAGCTCTACATCGAACTGACCGGCGGCCGTCAGATCGGCCTGGGTCTGGCACAGGAGGCAGCAAAAGAAGAGTTTGGGGCGGAACTCGCGGCGCAGGTCGCGGTTCGCTCTGTTCGTCCCGCGCGCGTCTTTGCGGCGAGCGCGACGGAGCTGGAACGGCATGCGGCGTTTATCGCGACGCTCGACAAGCCGCTCTGGCTGGAGGGGGCGTTGGCGGACTGACACTCCGCCTGCATGCCCCCAGTCAACCGGGCCGTGTCCTGCGGCCCGCAAGAACAAGGAGAAGGCATATGGATATTCGTGTTTCCGGGCATCAGGTCGATACGGGCGAGGCGCTCAAAGAGCATGTCGCGACCCGCATGGAAGCGATTGCCGAGAAATATTTCTCCCGCACAATCTCCGCGCATGTGACCTTTCGACCGGCCCCGCATGGTGCCTTTCACTGCGACATCGTCTGCCATGTGATGACTGGCCTGATCCTCAAAGGCGCGGGCGAGGCGCAGGAGGCGCATCCCGCCTTCGACCAGGCGGCCGAGCGGATCGAAAAGCAGTTGCGCCGCTATATGCGCCGTCTCAAGGATCGTCATAGCCAGGCCGCCGCCGCCGAAGCGCAGCGGGTCAGCAGCTTCAGTCTCGATGATATTGACGGGGCGGGCTATACCATCTTTGCGTCTCCCGCCGACGAGCAGGAAGAGGTCGACGACGCACCGCTGATCGTGGCGGAAACCCGCGTCGATATTCCCGAAGCGAGCGTCTCGGACGCGGTGATGATGCTGGACCTGCGCAACACCAATGCGCTGCTGTTCGTCAATGCCGGGACGGCGGCCTATAATATGGTCTATCGCCGTCATGACGGGACGATCGGCTGGGTCGAACCGCGTATCCAGGCGAGCTGAGCAGCCGCCCGGTCCTATCGGGCCGCCTGTTGACCTTGGGGCGCAGGCGGCTTATGGGGCCGGGCTTTAATTCCCTGAGCATAGGCGCATGAAGTCCTGACTGGGCGCGGCTCGGTTGGATCGGACATGTAATGGTGCATTTCAACGATATCCTTTCACCCGACGCGCTCGCCACGGGCCTGTCTGTGAACGGCAAGAAGCAGTTGTTCCAGAAGATCGCCGCGCTTGCGGCGGACGCTTATGCGCTGGACGCAGAGATGGTTGCGGACGCCCTGTTCGATCGCGAGCGATTGGGGTCCACCGGCTTTGGCGGCGGCGTGGCCATTCCCCACGCCAAGATTCCTGGTCTTGAAAAAATGTGCGCCGTCGTCGCGCTGGTCGATCCGGCCACTCCCTTCGACGCCGTCGATGACCTGCCGGTGGATATCGTTTTTGCGCTATTGTCGCCGGTCGATAGTGGGGCGGAACATTTGAAAACGCTGGCGCGGGTGTCGCGCTATCTGCGTGATGAGGGCCAGGTCACCCGGTTGCGCGGCGCGCGCTCGGCGGCCGCGCTCCATGCCTTGTTGTCGGGTGGCGGGGCGCGTGACGCAGCCTGATGCGAATGCACCGGACAGCGGTGAAACCGCGCATTTCCGGGCGCTTGAAAATCTTTATCGCTCTGCGCCGATCAACCGCCTGTTCCGGTCGGAGATAGCAATCAGCGAGCCGGGGCGCTGCATCATCGACTTCGATGTCGATGAAAGCCAGTTTCATGCGGCGGGCGCAGTCCATGGCACGGTTTATTTCAAGATGCTGGACGATGCGGCCTTCTACGCCGCCAACAGCCTGGTAAGCGATCGCTTCCTGCTCACCACTGCCTTCAACCTGCTGTTCACCCGACCGATCGCGCCGGGGCGAATCCGTGCCGAGGGGCGCTGGATCAGCGGCAAGCGGCGAGTCTATGTTGCCGAAGCCAGCCTGGTCGATTCGCATGGCGAGGAGGTCGGACGGGGCACCGGCACCTTCATGCGGTCGCAATTCGCACTGTCATCCCTGCCGGGATATCATGGCTGAGGAATCCTCCGCCCGGCTGACCAGCGCCATGCTGGTTGGTGCCTTGCGGCGGCGAGTGAGCGGGGCGGGCGGCTTTGCCACGATCCTGGTCAAAGGTGATGACATCAGCGGCGTGATCCTGATCCAGGCCCTGGAAAAAGGGCAGGAAATCGGACTTTTCGAGCGGGTGCCGAACCTTATGGGCGGCTATGCGTTAATGCGCTGTGGACCTGCCCCAGCAGAAGGGGCAGAGGCGATGGCGCAATATGTCGCGCGTCGGCGCAGGTCGGACCCCGACCTGTGGATAATTGAACTCGATATCCCGGAAGCGGAACGGTTCGCCGCTGAAACAATTTGCTGATCGTTGACATAACGCAATGGCCCGTGCAGAGGGCCGCCCACGCTGAACGCGCAGGTTGCCGCAATCGTCCAAGGGGGGCGGGCGCGGTAAACACGCAGACGGGGGGCGGCCGGTCGTCGGACAAAGTGGGTTAAAAAAGACGACGATCCCGGCCAAGAACCGCACAATTTTGAGTAATAATGAGCTTTCGTCTGAAAGCTGCGATCGTCGCAGCCTTTGCCCTGTCCGCCGCTGCCGCGGTCACGGCGTCCGAAATGTCGATGGCCGGTGAAGCCATCCCGTCTTCGGTGTCCCTTTCCAGGGGCGATGCGCTGACCACAGCGCCTTCGGCCGGTGCCACACCCGCCGTCACCTTTGCCGCGCCGCGCGAAATCGTGCAGCCGCTGGCTTCGGCCTCCAAGGCCGCCAATTCTTCCACCTTTTCCGAGATGCAGGCCGATAGCCTCGCTGCACTGGTCAATGCCCAAGGCACGCCAGAAGAGCTTGATGGCGAAATGAAGTGCCTGGCCGGTGCCGTCTATTTCGAATCCAAGGGCGAAAGCCTGGAAGGCCAACTGGCCGTCGCGCGCGTCATCATCAATCGCGCCGAATCCGGGCGATTCGCCGACAGCCTGTGCGGCGTCGTCTATCAGCCCAGCCAGTTCAGCTTCGTGCGCGGGGGCGGCATGCC
This sequence comes from Sphingobium sp. MK2, assembly GCF_040170545.1. Classification (NCBI taxonomy): domain Bacteria; kingdom Pseudomonadati; phylum Pseudomonadota; class Alphaproteobacteria; order Sphingomonadales; family Sphingobiaceae; genus Sphingobium; species Sphingobium sp. MK2. The sequence goes on along the minus strand of NZ_JAZDXA010000022.1, from coordinate 3,694 downwards.
GCCGATCCGTACCGAGAGCCGTAGCTGGCGACAGGCGGTCGCCATCGCCCAGATCGCCATGGCCGATGCCTGGGACAGCCGGGCCGAAGGCGCGCTTTTCTTCCACGCCCGCCGCGTTTCGCCGGGTTGGGGCAAAGCCAAGCTGGCGATGATCGACAATCACATCTTCTATCGCTGAGGGTGAGAACGGGCTGAGGCCCATTCTGCGGCACACGTCAAAAAAGGCCGGTTCGGATAATCCGAATCGGCCTTTTCTTTTGTTCCTGCCTTGTTCTATGGTTGTGGCATGACCGCTGCCATATCCGACACCTGTGCTCCCCTAACCGACGGCACCGCACTGGCCGTCGCGCGGGGGACATTGCGCCTGTTCTTCCGGCACGACATGAGCGGGATCATGGAGGTGCCGCTGCCCAATGGGCGGCGCGCCGACATTATGGCGATCGACGGGGCCGGGCGGCTGACGATCGTCGAGATTAAGTGTAGCCGGGCGGACTTGCTCGGCGACATGAAATGGCCCGATTATTTCGACTATTGCGACCGCTATTTCTGGGCGGTGCCGATGGGGTTCGATCTCTCCCTGTTCGACAGCGAAGCGCTATGGCCCGCGCGCACCGGGCTGATCGTTGCGGATCAATATGATGCCGAACTGGTGCGGCCCGCACCGATCGAGCCGCTGGCGGCAGCGCGGCGCAAGGCGGAGACGCTGCGCTTTGCCCGGCGCGCGGCACGGCGGTTGACCGCGATTAACGACCCGGATCATGCAGCGGAGATTGGCTGGTAGGTTGTGAACCCGTTCAGACCGTCATGCTGACGAAAGTCAGCATCCATTGGCTCTGCCGCGGAGCGTCTCTCCAGGGGAGAGGCTAATGGATTCCGGCTCAAGGCCGGAATGAAGGCTATTGCGGGGGCAGCTTAAGGATTCAGAACACCGGACCCTGCACCGGGCCTGCGGGCTTGGCCGCTGGCTTGGCGGCGGCGAGGGCTTCGATGAGGCCGGGGGTACGGCTGTCGCGCTCGGCATAGTCGCGGGCGGACATGCCCGCGATGGTATCGCGCTTGTCGGGATTAGCCCCCTGCGCCACCAGCAGGCGAACGAGGCCGACGTCGCGCAATTGTACCGCCCGGATCAACGGGGTTTCGCCGCTGCCATTGACCTTGTCCACCTGCGCCTTGTTGGCGAGCAGGGTCTGCACCCCTTCCTCGAACCGGCCCTGCACCGCATTCATCAACGGCGTATTGCCATTATTGTCGGCGAGATTGGGGTTTGCGCCCTTGGCGAGCAGGAAAGCCAGCCAGGACGCATCACGCCGCGCGACGACGATATGCAGGGCATTTTCGCCGTTGCTGATATCGCGGCTGTTGATGACGGTGGAGCCGGGCTTCTGGATGAGGTCGGTGACCTTCTGCCCGTCCTTGTCCTTCACGGCCTTGAGGAAATTATAGGCATCGGAAAATTGCGCATGCGCCGGGCCGGGGACCAGCAGAGCCAGCGCCATGACGGCCATAATAGCGGAAACAAGTCTGGTCTTCATCATCGTCGCGCCCCGTTGCATTTGCAAATCCTTTCCTAGCAGGGCATGGCTGGCCACGCCATGAACAAAGCCCGGATACTCATCACCCTGTCCTGTCTCGCCTTGCTGGCTGCCTGTAATATGGGCGGCGGGGGCAATGCATCAAGCGGCGATAGCGCGCAGGGTGAACTGGTCGGCGCGCGGATCGGCGCACCCTTCACCCTGACTGATCAGGACGGCAAGCCTGCGCGCTGGGACGATTATAAGGGCCAATACCGGATCGTCTATTTCGGCTATACCTATTGCCCCGACGTTTGCCCGGTCGATCTGCAGCGGATCATGCAGGCCTTCGCCCAGTTCGAGAAGGCCGCACCACAGCGTGCCGCCAAGGTGCAGCCGATGCTGATCAGCGTCGATCCGGGGCGGGATACGCCCGCCGTGCTGAAAACCTATGTCGCGGCCTTTCATCCGCGCCTCATCGGCCTGACCGGGACGCCCGATCAGATCGCCAAGGTCGCCAATGATTTCGTCGTCATCTACAATAGCGAGAAGGTCGAGGGCGCGAGCGATTATCTGGTCGGGCATAGCCGCACGCCCTATCTGTTCGATCCCGACGGAAAGCCGGTGGCGCTGGTCCCGGTGGATGATCCGGGCACGCCGGACGTGGATGAGGGCGCGCCCGACAAGGTGCTGGCGTTCTTGCAAAAATGGATCACGTGACGCCCTTCTGGGAAAAGCCGCTCGACAAGCTCGACCGCGCCGAATGGGAAGCTTTGTGCGACGGGTGCGGCAAATGCTGCCTGCACAAGGCCGAGGATGAGGATAGCGGGCGCATCTATCCCACCAATGTCGCCTGCCGCCTGCTCGACCGGCAAAGCGGCCAGTGCAGCAATTACAAGGACCGGCGCAAATTCGTGCCCGATTGCGTACGGCTGACCCCGGCCAAGGTGCGCCAGATTAGTTGGCTACCGCGCACCTGCGCCTATCGGCTGCGCGGGGAGGGGTTGCCGTTGCCCGACTGGCACTATCTATTGTCCGGTGACCGGGAAGCGGTGCATCGCGCGCGCGAATCGGTGCGCGGCTGGACCGTGGCGGAAGCCGATGCGGGCGACTGGGAGAATCATCTTGTCGACCGGGATATCTGATCCCGACGCTGCGATTCTGATCGATGGCGTGCCGGTGGCGGTGCGGGTGCGCCGATCGGCACGGGCGCGTGCCTACCGGCTGACGATCGACGGGCCGCGCGGCGAAGTGCGGCTGTCGATGCCGGTACGCGCGAATTTGAAACGAGCGCTGGGCTGGGCGCAGGATCATGAGGGCTGGGTGCGGCAGCAACTGGCGCGGCAACCCGTGCTGACGCCGCTGGTCGATGGCGCGGTCTTCCCGCTGGAGGGGCGCGAGGTCCGAATCTGCTGGGAAGCGGGTGCCAGCCGCACGATCCGGCTGGAGGGCGACCGGCTGCTGCTGGGTGGGGCGGCGGAATCCGTGGGCGCGCGGGTGTTGCGCTGGCTGGTGCGGCGGGCCAAGGCGGTGCTGGAGACCGAGACGCAGGCATTGGCGCGCGACCACGGGCTGATCGTCGCATCGGTGGGCGTGGGCGATCCGCGCAGCCGCTGGGGCAGTTGCACCTCGTCGGGCGCGATCCGCTATAGCTGGCGGTTGATCCTGTGTCCGCCCGAAGTGCGGCGGGCGACGGTGGCGCATGAACTGGCGCATCTGCTGCATATGGACCATAGCCCGGCCTTCCACGCGGCCCATGCGCGCATCTATGGCGCGGACCCCAAGCCTGCGCGCGCCTGGCTGCGGGCGCACGGGGCTGGGCTGCATCGCTATACGGGGTAGGGGCCATGGCGCGCAGGAAACGCTATCTGACCGCCACCATGGCGGACGGCTATGTCAAGACGATCGGGCCGACGGCGGACCCCTTCACCCATTATTGGCGGATCGTCGCCTTGCTCGACAATGGCAAGACCGAAGTGTTCTGGGGCCATGCGCGCTCGCTGGCCGAGGCGCGCAAGAAGCGGGCAGCGGCGGAGGACGGCGCGCGGATGCGGGGGTGGAAAAGCTATCAGTTCGAGATTGCGGAACTGGTGGAGACGCCCCATTAGAATGTGATGACGTGCGGTTCATTCTTTTCGTCATTGCGAGCGCAGCGAAGCAATCCATTGTGGTGCCGATGGATT
>NZ_JAZDXA010000021.1:0-64860 GCF_040170545.1 Sphingobium sp. MK2 | reverse complement strand
TCCATCGGCACCACGATGGATTGCTTCGCTGCGCTCGCAATGACGATTCAACTTCGAGTCATCCGGCTTTAGCCTCGGTGCGGCCAGGCGCCTGACGCATCGGCCGCACATTCATGCTCGGCATCGTTGGGATAGGGCAGACCGCAGGCGCGACAGGTGCTATAGTCGCCGAGCTTCAGGCCATGGCCCACCGCGACCCGCTCGTCGAACACATAGCAATCGCCCTGCCAGCGGCTCTCGCTCTCCGGCATCTCCTCCAGATAGCGCAAGATGCCGCCCTTGAGATGATAGACATCATCGAAGCCGCGCGCCTTCACCAGGGCGGTGGATTTTTCGCAGCGTATGCCGCCGGTGCAGAACATTGCGATCTTGGGCGTCCGGCCCTGATCGCGTAGTCCCTGCGCGAAATCGTCGAACCAGCCGGGAAAGTCGCGAAAGGCACGGGTTTCCGGGTCGATCGCGCCTTCGAACGTGCCGATCGCGACCTCATAGGCGTTGCGCGTGTCGATCAGGATCGTGTCGGGATCGGCGATCAGCGCATTCCATTCGGCGGGGTCGAGATGCGTGCCTGCCTGGTTTGCGGGATCAAGGTCGCCGACGCCCAGCGTGACGATCTCCGGCTTCACCTTCACCTTCATGCGGGCGAAGGGCGCACTGTTGGCGGCAGAATATTTGACGTCGAGGTCGGCGCAGTCGGGCAGGGTGCGGATATGGGCCACCAGCGTCGCGATCGCATCGGCGCTGCCCGCGACCGTGCCGTTAATGCCTTCGCGCGCGACGATCAGCGTGCCGCAGGTGCCGAGATCGGCGCAGCGCGTGCGCAGATCGGCGGCGATGGCGTCGGGGTCGGCAAAGGTAGCGAAGCGATAAAGGGCGGCGACGGTATAGGACATGGGGGTGGCCTATAGGGCTTTGCGCCGCCTCTTGAAAGCGGGCACGGACAGGCGCATAGGCTGGGCCATGGTTCCCCTTTCGTTCGCGGGGCGCGACTTTCTGGCCCTGCCGGAAGCCGCGCTATTCTGGCCCTTGCACGGAGCGCTGCTGGTCGCCGACCTGCATTTCGAGAAGGCGAGCTGGTATGCTCGCTTCGGCCAGTTCCTGCCCCCCCATGACAGCCAGGCGACGCTGGACGTGATCGAGGCACTGGTGGCGCGGACCGGCGCGCGGGCGGTCTGGTCCTTGGGCGACAGTTTCCATGATGCCGATGGCGCGGCGCGGCTGGACCCGCAGGCGCGCGCGCGACTGGATGCGCTGACGCAGCGGCTGGATTGGACCTGGATCACCGGCAATCATGATGTCGGCGTGGCGGCGATGCCGGGGGGCCGCCGGGTCGCCGAGGCGGAGGTCGGAGGAATCTGGCTGCGGCATGAAGCGGCACCCAAGGATGTTCGGCCCGAAATATCCGGCCATTTTCATCCCAAGTTGCGTCTGTCGCTGCGCGGGCGGCATGTGGCGCGCCGCTGCTTCGTCGCGTCGCAAACCAAGCTGATTCTGCCTGCGCTCGGCGCGCTCACGGGCGGGCTGGATGCAGGTCATGGCGAGATTCGCCGGGCCGTGGGGCCGGGTGCAGCCGCGCTGGTGCCCGTTGCGGACCGAATGCTCCGCTTTCCGTTATCGTAAGGCGACGCTACGGAAACCGGAAATTAAGCCGTTGCCATTAGGCAACAGGGCATGAATATTCTGCCATCGCATCTGCAAAAAAGCGCAGAAAAGCTAGGCTCTATTGCCTTAACGCTGCTGTGGCAGCATAATCACCCGCACGTCCCGACCCGGCAAAAAGCCGCGCGGGCAGGAGAGGATTGACCATCATGACCAACAAGAGCCTTTGGGCATCGACCGCTGCGGTGATTGCGCTCGTCATGAGTGCGACCGGAGCGCAGGCGCAGGATGTTGCGGCACCACAGGCGGCCGACGAACAGGATTCGGCGGAAATCATCGTCACCGCCACCCGCCGCGCCAGTCCGCTGTCGGATGTGCCGATCGCCGTGTCCGCCGTCAGCGCGCAAGCGATGCAGAATAGCGGCGCGAGCGACATCCGCACCCTCAACCAGCTTGCGCCTTCCTTGCTCGTTTCCTCCACCGGCTCCGAAGCCAATGCATCGGCGCGCATTCGCGGTATCGGCACGGTCGGCGACAATCCCGGCCTTGAAAGCTCGGTCGCTGTGTTCATCGACGGTGTCTATCGCTCGCGCACCGGCGCAGGCCTCAACGAACTGGGCGAAATCGAGCGGGTCGAAGTGCTGCGCGGGCCGCAGGGTACCCTGTTCGGCCGCAATGCATCGGCGGGCCTCATCAACATCATCAGCAAGGCCCCCGAACAGACGTTCAGCGCGCGGGGCGAAATCACCTATGGCAATTATGATTATTGGCGCCTGTCGGGTCGCGTCACCGGGCCGGTGGCGGACGGCATTGCGCTGAGCCTCGATGGGGTATGGTCCAAGCGCGACGGCTTCTACAATCTGGTCGATGCAAGCGGCGCGAAGGTGGGTGACACCAATGATCGCAATCGCTATTTCCTGCGCGGCCAGGCACTGATCGAGCCGAATGACGATCTGTCGATCCGCCTGATCGGCGATTACACCAACCGCGATGAAAGCTGCTGCGGCGCGGCCTATACCGAAGCGCGCGAACGTCGCCCGGCCGCAGGCGGCGGCTATACCGATGCGCCGTTCAACCGCATCGCCGCGATCCTGGCAGGGCAGGGCAGCGTGATCGCTGCCGACCCCTATGATCGCAACCTCACCATCACGCCGGGCCGTGACTATGTCAGCAAGTTGAAGGATTGGGGCGTATCGGGCGAGATCAATTATGATCTGGGCGGGGTGAAGCTGACCAGCATCACCGCCTATCGCGATTATAAGTCGAGCGACCATGGCGATTATGACTATAATCGCGCCGACCTGCTCTACCGCGATCCCAACACCTATCGTCAGTTCAAGACCTTCACGCAGGAATTCCGCGCACAGGGTTCCGCCTTTGGCGACGCCCTCGACTGGCTGGTCGGTGGCTATTATGCCAATGAACGGCTGACCTTGCAGGATAATATCCGCTTCGGTGCGGACTATGGCCGTTTTGCCGCCTGCCGCCTGATGGCCGGTGCCAGCGTGAACAGCAATTTCACCGCGCAGCAACTCGCCGCCTGTGGCAGTGGCCTTGCCACCCAGCCGCTGATCGCGGGGACGCAGGCCAATCTCAACGCCGGGTTGACGGCGGCGCTGATCGGCGCGGGTCTGCCCGCTCCTGTGGCAGCCGGACAGGCGGGCGCGATCTCGACGGGTCTCGGTAATGGCCTGCGCGCGCTGGCCGCCATTCCGTCGGGCACGGGTGATACCGGGTCGATCTATCGCCAGAAGAGCGAGAATTGGGCGATCTTCACCCATAATATCGTCCACCTCACCGACCGGCTCGATCTGACGCTTGGGCTGCGCTACACTCGCGAAAGCAAGCGCTTCTCGGCCGATCTCAACAATAATAACGCGACCTGCGCCGCATTGCAGGCGTCCGCCCTGCCGGGCATCGCGACCAATCCGGCGCTGGGCAGCGCGGCGACACTGGCGGGCGGTATCCTGACCCTGGGGTGCCTGGGCAATGCGTCGACCACGCTCAATGCGCTCGACCTCAACGACAAGATAACCGATGGCGAATTGTCGGGCACGGGAGTCCTGTCCTGGAAGGCGACGAACGACCTGCTGCTCTATGGCAGCTATTCCAGGGGCTATAAGGCAGGCGGCTTCAATCTTGATCGTTTCCAATTGGGATCGACCGGTCTCAATGCCATTCCGGCGGTCTTTTCGCCCCGCAGTAATGCGGACGTCACCAGCCTGCGCTTTGCCGCAGAAAAGGTCGATGCCTTTGAAATCGGGCTGAAATTCAGCCAGCCCAAATGGAGCGCGAACATTGCCGCCTTCCGGCAGGAGTTCAAGAATTTCCAGCTCAACACCTTCAACGGCACCAGCTTTGTCGTGCAGAATATCAATGGCTGTGACAGCGCGCTGTCCGCCGCCCGCACATGCGACAGTGGCGATGTCGGGCCGGGGCTGATCAGCCAGGGCGTCGAACTGGAAATGGGCGCGACACCGGCGCGCAACTTCCGCGTGACGGGCGGCTTCACCTATGCCCAGGCGAAGTTCGCCAACCGGCTGGTGGGCAGCGGCGATGGCCGTGTGCCGCTCGATCCCGCCTTGTTCCTGTTGCCCGGATCAATCAACTCCAACGCGCCGCAGATCGTGACCACTGCCAGTGCCGCATGGACCCCGGAACTGGGATCGAGCGGCCTGTCCGCGCTCTTCTATGTCGATGGCCGTATGACCAGCGATTTCAACACCGGGTCCGACCTGTTCCCCGAAAAACGGCAGGAATCCTTCACTGTCGTTAATGCCCGCGTCGGGCTGCGGGGGCCGAACCAGCGCTGGGCGATCGAATTCTGGGGCCAGAATATCTTCAACCAGGATTATACCCAGGTGGCGTTCAGCAGCCCGCTCCAGTCGAGCAGCCCGGCGACATCAACCACGGGCCAGTTCGCCCAAGGCGCACCGATGGCCAACCAACTCATCTCCGCCTACCTCGCCGAACCGCGCACCTATGGCATCACGTTGCGGGGGAGTTTCTGATCATACCCCGCCCGCTCTTGGGCACAGGGCGGGCGGGGGTTGGACGATCGCCGAACAGGGCGGTGCCGACACGAATATCGGTCGCGCCCAGCATGATGGCGGTTTCATAATCGCCTGACATGCCCATCGACAGGCGCGGGAGGCCCTCCTCCCGCGCCATTTTTGCGAGCAGCGCGAAATAGGGGGCGGGTTCGACATCCGCAGGCGGGACGGCCATGAGGCCAAGCAGGGGGATATCCGCATCGCGCGCGGCGGCGATCAGCGCGGGTACGTCGGCGATGGCGCAACCGCCCTTCTGCGCCTCCGCGCCGATATTGACCTGGATATAGCAGGGGACGCGCTTGCCCGCTGCGTCCATCGCCTTGGTGAGCGCGATCAGGAGCGAGGGGCGATCGAGGCTGTGGATAACATCGAACAGCGCGACCGCATCGGCCGCCTTGTTGGATTGCAACTGACCGACCAGATGCAGCGCGATGTCGGGATGCTCTTCACGCAGGGCGGGCCATTTCTCCTGGCTTTCCTGCACCCGATTTTCGCCGAACACCCGCTGCCCCGCCGCGATCAGCGGTCGGATGGCGTCGGCGCTCTGCGTCTTGGACACCGCGATCAGGGTGATATCGTCGCCGCTGCGATCGGTCAGGCGCGCAGCCCGATCAATGGCGTCGCGCAGGGCGGAGAGGCGGAGGGCGGCTTGCGGGCTGTCGGTCGTCATGCGCGCTGCTATAGGACAGGGTCATGACCCGCCGCCACCGCAAAAAACTGCCGACGATCTGGCTGATGACCGATGAGCGGGTCGCGGACGCGGCGTTGCTGGTGGCGGTTGCGCGCTTGCCCAAGGGGCGCGCGGGCATAGTGTTCCGACATTATAGGACCGGGGAAAAGGCGCGGCGTGCGTTGTTCGACGCGGTGCGCGTTCTGGCGCGCCGACGGCGGCTGGTGCTGCTGCTGGCGGGCGAGGGGCGGACGGCGGCCGCGTGGCGGGCCGATGGCTGGCACGGGCGCGACACGCGGCGAGTGGTGCGGCCAATGCTGCACAGCATGGCGGCGCATGATGTGCGGGAGGTTTTGGCGGCGCGGCGGGGCAGGGCGGACCTGCTATTCGTATCGCCGCTCTTCCCGACCCGGTCGCATCCGGGGGCCGGGTGTCTGGGGCGGGCACGCTTCGCCGCCTTGGCGCGGCAGGCTGACGTGCCGGTAATGGCGCTCGGCGGGGTCAAGCCGGGACATCGGCGCATGCTGCGCGGCATCGGGGCGGATGGCTGGGCGGCGATTGATGGGTTGGTGGGTGGTGGTGTCTGATCGGCTCAGGCGCGTCCTGCATCGGTGTAGCCGACATTGGCAGGTGGTCCGGGATGTGAGAATATGCGTCCGTGTCGATGCGCTTGCTTCAAATAGCCGCTCTATGCCTGCTGGGCGGGCTTTACTGGCAGGTTATATGCCAGGTTACAGGTGTCCGGGAACCGTGGGACGCAGGTGATTACTGGACGCTTTGGTATCCCGTCTCGCTGGCGCTGTCTGGGGTAGCTGGGTGGTTATGCAGAGGTCATAGCTGGTCGGCAGGGTTGTTGCTTACCTTCGCCCAGCTTCCCATCCTATGGATAAACAATGGCACCGGCACCTTGTGGGCGGTCGGTGTTCTTTATCTGTGTGTGTTAGCTGTGCCTGCCATCACCATTTCCGCATTGACGGGCTGGTTCGCAGATCGCGCACGATCACGGTCTGACATAAAACGCCAATTCTGAAAGGACGAATCAGCCGGCGCGGTTGACCATCAGATCAACCGCCGACCCTTCACCCAACCCGCAGGCCGATCAGAATTTGAAGATGGTGCCCAGATAGACGGCCTGGCTGTCCTGCCGGTCGTCGGTCATCGGGGTCAGGCGGCCCACGCCATTATTATTGTAACGCACGCCCGCCGTGACGTTCAGGTTGCGCGTCAGCGAATAAGAGCTGGCGAGATCCAGCGAATAATCCTTCTCCGTGGCGGTCGTGGGCGCAGCGGCGACGGCATCGCGACGGGTTTCGATCAGCATCTTGGTGCTGAAGCGATCCTTCTTATTCTCGTTCAGAGAGAAATTCTTGGCATCGACCATGGTTTCGACCGGCACGGGGTCAAGCGCCTTGCGGCCCACTGATTCGGGCAGGGCGAATTTGCGCCAGTTCTGCGCACCGTTCAGGCTGAACGCGACCGGCTTGATGTCGATCGGGTCGATCGTGCGAGTCACGGGAACACGCTCGCTGCTGGCACGGACCATCACGGTGATCGACCGCTCGCCACTCAGCGAACCGCTGGTCGGCGTGAAGCGGAAGCCTTCGCGGCTGGCCGATGCTGCGATTTTCGCATAAGCGGCCGCCAGCCGGGGGTCTTTGGTCGTGGGGGTGAAGGAAGAGATGCTGCCCAGCGCGCCGAGCGACACGGGCGCGTCGATCTGCATCTTAACGAGCTTGCTCACTGCGCCGATCGCAGGAGACAGCATGAAGCCGGTCACGGTCAGTGCCGCTCCCGCCAACGCTAAATGTCCCCTTTTCACGCGCATGACCCGATTCTCGCCCCCATTCACTTGTTATGTGTAACGCTCTACACGCGGAAAGCCTCCATTGGCTAGGGGGAGCAGGGCTTTTTGTCGGAGCTGTTGCAAGGAACACACAGAGTTTCGAACGGCAGCGGTAGTGCGCCGAAACGAGGATCGCCGCGTCCCGACGCAGCGCCCCTTGCCCAACGCTGCACGGCCACTATAGAAGCAGCCTGTTTTTCGTCATTTTCAAGCTAGGACATGCCTGATGGTCCGCCGTCTACCCGCTCCTGTTTCCGCCGGCCTGTTGCTGGTCGCGCTTCTGCCGTTGGCCGCCTGCGGTGGCGGGTCAAAGGGTCGGCCCAAGGCGGACCTCGCCGCGTCGAAGGTGACGACGATCGGCGTCAACGCCTATCTGTGGCGCGCGGCGCTCGACACGATTTCCTTCATGCCGCTGGTGCAGACCGATTCGAACGGTGGCGTCATCGTGACCGATTGGTATGCCAACCCCAACAGCCCCAATGAGCGGATGAAGCTGACCGTGTCGATCCTGGACCAGGATCTGCGCGCCGACGCGCTGCGCGTCGCGGCCAGCCGCCAGGTGAGCCAGAATGGCCAATGGCTCGACGCGCCGGTCAAGGCGGCGACCGTGCAGAAGTTGGAAGAGGTGATCCTGACCAAGGCCCGCGACCTGCGCCGCACGTCGATTGGCGGCTGATTCTTCTTCGCTTGGGCGGCGCGCAGGCACCGCCCTTGTTTTTTGACGGTTCGGGGCTGGGCTTGCAAAGGCCCAGCCCCCTCGCATTTGGGTAGGACGTGAACATGCAAAGGCGCTTCAATCCGCTGGAGGCCGACGCCCGCTGGCAGGCGATCTGGGACGAGAAGCAGAGCTTCAAGGCCGACGATATGTCGGACAAGCCGCGCAGCTATGTGCTGGAGATGTTCCCCTATCCGTCGGGCCGCATCCATATCGGCCATGTCCGCAACTATTCGATGGGCGACGTGCTGGCGCGATTCCGCCGGATGACGGGGCATGAAGTGCTGCACCCGATGGGCTGGGACGCCTTTGGCATGCCGGCCGAAAATGCCGCGATGGAGAAAAAGGTTCATCCCGGCAAATGGACCTATGAGAATATCGCCAACATGAAGGCGCAGCTCAAGAAACTGGGCTTTGCGCTGGATTGGAGCCGCGAACTCGCGACCTGCCACCCTGATTATTATGGCCATGAACAGGCGCTGTTCCTGGACATGCTGGAGGCGGGCCTCGTCTACCGCAAGGAAAGCGCGGTCAATTGGGACCCGGTCGACATGACCGTGCTGGCCAATGAGCAGGTGATCGACGGCAAGGGCTGGCGGTCGGGTGCGACGGTCGAGAAGCGCAAGCTGTCCCAATGGTTCCTGAAAATCACCCAGTTCGCCGATGATCTGCTGGAAGGGCTGAAAGGCCTCGACCAATGGCCCGAAAAGGTGCGGACGATGCAGGAAAACTGGATCGGCAAGTCGGTCGGCCTGCAATTCCATTTCAAGCCGGTTGCGCCGTTCGACCAAGCGATCGAGGTCTATTCGACCCGGCCCGACACGATCTTCGGCGCCAGCTTCGTCGCGATCGCCGCCGATCATCCTGTTGCGCAGCAGGTTGCGGCCGGAAGCCCGGACGCGCAGGCCTTCATCGATCTGTGCAAGGCGGGCGGAACGACCGCGGCCGAGCTGGAAACGGCGGAGAAGCTGGGCTTCGACACCGGCCTGACCGTTACGCATCCGTTCGATCCCGACTGGCAGTTGCCCGTGTTCATCGCGAACTTCGTGCTGATGGATTATGGCACCGGCGCAGTGATGGGCGTGCCCGCGCATGACCAGCGCGACCTCGACTTCGCGCGCAAATATATGCTGCCCGTCGAACGTGTCGTGGCTGCGGAGGCCGACGAAGCCAAGCCGATCCATAACGAAGCCTATGTCGGGCCGGGCAGGCTGGTGAACAGCCGCTTCCTGGACGGCATGAGCGTGGAGGACGCGAAGGCTGCCGTCATCGCGCGGGCGCAAGGCGAAGGCTGGGGCGCGGGCAAGACCGTATTCCGCCTGCGCGACTGGGGCGTGTCGCGCCAGCGTTATTGGGGCACACCGATCCCGGTGATCCATTGCGAGACCTGCGGCGCGGTGCCGGTGCCCAAGGATCAGTTGCCGGTCGTGCTGCCCGACGATGTGACCTTCGACATTCCGGGCAACCCGCTCGACCGGCACCCGACCTGGAAGCATGTCGACTGCCCCAATTGCGGCAAGGCGGCGGTGCGCGAGACCGACACGCTCGATACGTTCGCGGATTCGAGCTGGTATTTCATCCGCTTCGCCAGCCAGCCCAAAGACAAGCCGTTCGACCGCGCGACGGTCGAAAAATGGCTGCCGGTGGGCCAATATATTGGCGGGGTCGAACATGCGATCCTGCACCTGCTCTACGCGCGCTTCTGGACGCGCGCCTTGCAGCATATGGGGCAGTTGGGCTTTGCCGAGCCGTTCACTGGCCTGTTCACGCAGGGTATGGTGACGCATGAGACCTATAGCCGGGAGCAGGGCGAGGGCTTGCCGCCGGTTTATTTCGCGCCGGGCGAGATCGAACGGGCTGCCGATGGCGCGACCCTGATCGCGGACAAGGCACCGGTCGAGGTTGGCCGCGTCGTCAAAATGTCCAAGTCCAAGAAGAATGTCGTCGATCCCGATGACATCATCGCCCAATATGGCGCGGACGCGGTGCGCTGGTTCATGCTGTCGGACAGCCCGCCCGAACGCGACCTGCCCTGGACCGAAAGCGGGATCGAGGGATCGTGGCGCTTCGTCAACCGCTTGTGGCGTCTGTTTGGCCAGATCGAGGCCGGGGCGGAAGGCACGGACAAGGCGCTCGACCGCAAGCTGCACCAGACGATCGACGGTATCGCCAGGGATATCGAGGCGCTGTCCTTCAACAAGGCGGTCGCCAAAATCTATGAACTGGCCAACGCGGTTGAGAAAGCCGCGCCGTCCGCATCGCGCAACGCCGCTATCCGCGCGCTGGCCCTGCTGGTCGCGCCGATGACGCCGCATCTCGCCGAAGAAGCCTGGGCCGATATGGGCGAAACCGGCCTGATCGCCGATGCCGCCTGGCCCACGGTCGATCCGGCTTTGCTGGTCGATGATGAAGTGACGATTGCCTGCCAGGTGATGGGCAAGCTGCGCGACACCATCACCGTGCCCAAGGGGACGGCGAAAGACGAACTGGAGCGACTCGCGCTCGCGGCCCCCAATGTCATGCGGATATTGGATGGCGCGACGCCGAAGAAGATCATCGTCGTGCCGGATCGTCTGGTGAATCTGGTTATTTAGGTGCAAACCCGTTCGCCCTGAGCGAAGTCGAAGCAGCTTCGCTCCGCTCAGCAAAGGGCTTCGACAAGCTCAGCCCGAACGGATAAGGGTTCTGGTCATGAAGCGTCTCCTCCCCCTTCTCGCCATCCCGCTCCTGCTGACCGGCTGCGGCCTCCGCCCGGTCTATGGCGGTGGATCGCAGGGCGTAGTCGCGCAGGCGTTGGGCAATGTCGATGTCGCGCCGATCGAAGGGCGCGGCGGCTGGTTGGTCCGCAATGCGCTCAACGATCGGCTGGGGGCTATGAGTGGCGGTAGCGGCCCGCGCTACAAACTTGTGGTGAAGCTGGACGACGAGATCACTGGCTTCGGCTTGCGCGCCGACGCCGCCGTCACCCGCGAACGGCGCACCCTGCGCGCGCGCTATCAGTTGATCGACGAAGCGACTGGCGCGCAAATCCTCGACGACACCGCCGGGTCGGACGCCGGCATCGACGTCACGTCGAGCGAATATGCGACGATCGCGGCGGAAGATACCGCGCTGGAGCGGCTGTCGCAGACGGTGGCGGACCAGATCGTCACCCGGCTCGCGCTGTTTTCGCGCAAGGCGGCCAATCCTTGAAGGCCAATCGCGGCCAGATCGAAAAGGCGCTCGACGCCCCGCCTGCTGACGTCCGCTTCTTCCTGCTCTACGGGCCCGACGATGCGGGCAGCCAGGCGCTGCTCAAGCGGCTGGAGCGGGCGATGGGGCCGCAGGCCGAACGCATCGACCTCGATGGGTCGACGCTGCGCGACGACCCCGCCCGGCTGGCGGATGAGGCGGCGTCCTTTTCCATGTTCGGCGATCGGCGCTGGATTCGCGTTAGCGGCATGGGCGAGGAATCGCTGCCCGCCTTGACCGCGCTGCTCGAAAGCCCCGCGGCGGGCAATCCGGTCGTGGCGGTCGCGGGCGCGCTCAAGGCCACGTCCAAGCTGCTCAAGCTGGCGCTGGACCATAAGGCGACATTGGCATTCATCTCCTACCAGCCGGACGCGCGCGAGGCCGAGCAGATCGCCATCGCCATCGCCCGCGAAGGCGGCCTGCGCCTCTCGTCGGACCTAGCCCGGCGGATCGTGGCGCTCGCCAATGGGGATCGCGCGCTGATGCAGGGCGAGGTCGAGAAGCTGATCCTCTATCTCGACGCCGCGCCCGACCGGCCGTGCGAAGCGACGGCGGAGGCGCTGGACGCGCTGTCAGCGGACAATCCCGATACGGAGGTCGCGCCGCTGGTCAACGCGGTGCTGGGTGGTGACCTAAAGGCCATGCACCATGAACTGACGCGGCTTCAGGAAACCAGCACGGCGATGGCCTCGGTCATCCGTCCGCTGATGACCCGCGCGATGCTGATCGCCAATATCCGCACCAGTTTCGACGCCAGCGGACGGTTGGAAACGGCGATGGAGGCGGCGGGCAAGGCCGTGTTCTGGAAGGAAAAAGGGCTGGTGTCCCGCCAGGTGCGGCTGTGGGACAGCCATGGCATCGCGCGCGTGATCCAGCGCTTGCTGGAGGCAGAGCGCGCAACCCGGTCGGGCCGGGGCACCGGCGATCTGCTGGTGCGCCACGAATTGCTGACCATCGCGCGTCAGGCGGCGCGGGAACGATAGGGCGGGAACGATAGGGCGGGTCTGGGCGCTTTGAAGGGCTGAACAGGTCGCGACTTGGTGGTATGACCGGCCCACCGCGTCCGCGCGCAACAAAGGCAGCGCATCATTTCCCTTCCCGCCACGATCCACGCCATCGGCACGGCCGTCCCGGACACCGACATCCACCCGGCCTTCATCGATTGGGCGGGCGAACGGATCGCCGACCCGCGCGAACGGGCTTTGTTCACGCGCATGGCGCAGCGCAGCGGGATCGACCATCGCTGGTCGGTGCTGGACGGCTGCACCGGATCGCCGACCGCGCAGGGCGGCTTTTACGGCGGGCCATGGCCGACCACGGCGCAGCGCATGGCCATCTATGCCGACGCCGCGCCGATGCTGGCCACGCGCGCGGTGGCCGCGCTGGCGGATCAGGTGGCGATCGACGGCATCACCCATCTGGTGGTGGCCAGTTGCACCGGCTTTATCGCGCCGGGAATCGACCAGAAGCTGGTGACGATGCTGGGGCTGGACCCGACGGTCGAGCGACTGATGGTCGGCTATATGGGCTGCTATGCCGCGATCGTCGCGCTGCGGTCCGCGCGCCATATCGTGCGATCGGAACCGGATGCGCGGGTACTGGTCGTGTGTGTGGAACTGAGCAGCCTGCATTTGCAAGACGATGCGCGGGTCGAACCGTTGCTGGCGATGCTGCAATTTGGTGATGGCGCGGCGGCGGCGCTGGTCAGCGCGGGGCCGGGCGGCATTGCGCTCGGCCAGCCTTTCGCCATGACCGTGCCCGATACGGAGGCGCTGATCCGCTGGGATCTGGGTGATCATGGTTTCGCCATGCATTTGTCGGGCGAAGTGCCCGGCGCGATCGCGCAGGCGTTGGCGGGCACGATCACCTTGCCGATTCCTGCGAGCAGCGTCGATCTTTGGGCGGTTCATGCAGGGGGCCGTTCGATCCTCGACGCGGTGGCGCGCGCGCTTAATCTCGCCCCCGACGCGCTCGACCATAGCCGGGCGGTGCTGCGCGCGTTCGGCAATATGTCCTCGGCGACGCTGATGTTCGTGCTGGCGCGGATATTGGCGGGCGATGCGCGCGGGCAGGGGATGGCGCTGGCCTTTGGGCCGGGGCTTGCGGCCGAAGGCCTGACCTTCCACCGGGCGGACGCATGAAGCGCTCGCTGGCGCAGGAGCAGATGGATGCAGCCGACCTGCCCGAAGCCGTCTATGCGCGGGTGCTGGCCGATCTCGACCGGGTCAATCGCGTCACGCTGGCGGCGCGGCCGACGCTCCGCTTTCTCGATCGCGCGGTGACCGGCCCGTTCCGGCTGCTTGACGTTGGCTATGGCGATGGCGGGATGCTGCGGCGGATCGCGGCCTGGGCGAAGCGGCGCGGCATCGCCTGCACGCTTGTCGGCATCGATCTCAACCCGCGCAGCCAGGCCGTGGCGCAGGCGCGCACCGATCCGGCGCTGGCCATCGACTATCGCACCGGCGACTATGCTGCGCTGGTGGATGAACCATGGGACATCATTATCTCCAGCCTGGTCACCCACCATATGGACGAGGCGGAGCGGCTGGTGTTTCTGCATTTCATGGAGGATCAGGCGCGCATGGGATGGTTCGTCAACGACCTGCATCGCCACGGCTTTGCCTATCATGGCTATCCGCTGCTCGCCCGCCTGCTGGGCGTTCATCCGATCGTCCGCGCCGACGGGCAATTGTCGATCGCGCGCAGCTTCGTGCCCGGCGAATGGCGAGCGATGCTGGCGGCGGCTAACATTGGGGACGCGCGCATCAAGCGTGTCTTCCCCTTCCGGCTCTGCGTCGCCCGGCAAAAATGACGCCGCCGCTGATCCTCGGCGCAGGTCCGGCAGGCGCGGCAGCAGCGCTGCGGCTGGCGCGGTTGGGGGCGGAGCCGCTGCTGATTGATCGGCAGCAGGTGCCGGGGGATGCGCTGTGCGGCGGGTTTCTTAGCTGGGCGACGATCGCGCAGATTGAGGCGCTGGGCATCGACGCAGCTATGCTCGGCGGCCACCGGATCGACCGGCTGGCACTGTTCGCAGGCGGGCGGGAGATTGCGTTGCCGCTCCCCGCGCCCGGCATGGGGCTGTCGCGGCACCGGCTCGACACGCTGCTGCGCGCCGCCGCGATCGACGCAGGCGTGACCTTCCGGCTCGGTCATGCGGTGCGGACGCTGACGCCGACCGCGATCACCCTCGATGATGGGCAGGCGCTCGACTGGGACAGCCTGTTCCTCGCCACGGGCAAGCATGATGTGCGTGGCGCGGTGCGACCCCGTGACGGCGCAGACCCCGAACTCGGCCTGCGGCTGCGCCTGCCCGCCAGTCCCGCGCGCCAACGCCTGATCGGTGGCCGGATCGAGCTGCACTGGGTCGAGGGCGGCTATGTCGGCCTGTTGTTGCAGGAGGATGGCAGCGCCAATCTGTGCATGGCCGTGCGCAAGAGCCGCTTGATCGCAGCGGGTGGCCGTCCGCTTGGCCTGATCACGGCGCTGGCGGATCGTTCGCCCGCGCTGGCCGATCGGCTGGGGGATGTGTCCGCCGCTGGCAGCGTCGATGCGATCGGCGATGTCCCCTATGGCTGGCGCGCGACCACGACCTGGCCGGGCCTTTACCGGCTTGGCGATCAGGCGGCGGTGATCCCGTCGCTGGCGGGGGAGGGGATCGGCATTGCGCTCGCCAGCGCGGCAGAGGCCGTGACGCAATGGCAGGCGCAGGGACGCAATGGTGCAGAGCGTTACCAGCGCCATTTCGCGCGGCGAGCGCTGCTGCCCTTGCGCGCGGCGGCGGGGTTTCGCGCGCTGGGGCGCTATCCCGGCCTGCTCCGTGTCCTGAGCGCAACACCGGGGGCTGCAAGGCTCGCCATGCGCCTCACCCGCATCGCGGATGCTTGATCGACGCGCTCTGCGCACCCATATTGCCGCCATGGAAAAGCTGACCCTGACCGATGCGGAATGGCGCGCGCGCCTTTCGCCCGAACGCTATCATGTACTGCGCGAAGGCGGCACCGAGCGGGCCTTTACCGGCAATCTGAACGCCAACAAGGTCGATGGCCGCTATTATTGCGCGGGCTGCGGCACCGAATTGTTCGATGCCGAGGAAAAATATGACAGCGGCTCCGGCTGGCCCAGTTTCACCGCGCCAGTGGACATCGACGCGGTCGAGGAAATCCGCGACGTCAGCCACGGCATGGTCCGCACCGAGGTCCGCTGCGCCAAATGTGACGGGCATCTGGGCCATGTCTTTCCCGATGGTCCGGGCGTCAACGGGCTGCGCTATTGCATGAACAGCGCCTCGCTCGACTTCAAACCGCGCCAGGACGACTGATCGTTCATCGTCCGTAAAGCGGCCATCGTCATGGAGACGGCCACGGCATTTTTCCCGGCAAAGCGTCTAAATCACGCTGGCCGGGGCCGGGATTAGCGCGTATCCGGGGCGGCACAGATGGCAGGATCAGGCAAGAGCAAGGGCGCGCCCAGCCGCGCGAAGACATGGGCGCTGCGCACGGTGAAGATCGGCGTGGCGGCAGCGGTGGCGGGCCTTTTGGCGATCGTGATCGCGGTCGTCTTCGCGCTCCAGTCGCTCCCTGATTATGGCAGCCTCAAATCCTCCCCCAATGGCCAGATGATCCGCGTTCATGCCGCCGACGGCAGCGTGATTGTGTCGCTGGGGCCGAGTTTTGGCCGCTGGCTCGACTATGATCAGATCCCGCAAGTGATGATCGACGCGATGGTATCGACCGAAGACAAGCGTTTCTATCATCATCCCGGCGTCGATCCCGTCGGTATGGCGCGCGCGGCGTGGGTCGCGGTCGAAAATCGCGGCACCGGCCGTCGTCTGCAGGGCGCATCGACCATCACCCAGCAGGTGACGCGCAACATCTTCCTCAACAACAGCTATAGTTTCGGTCGCAAGATCCGCGAGATGGTGCTGGCCCTGGCGCTGGAGCGTAAATTTTCCAAACGGCAGATCCTCGAACTGTACCTCAACAAAGTCTATTTCGGCGGCGGCGCCTATGGCATCGACGCGGCCAGCCGCAAATTTTTCGGTCATCCCGCCACGACGCTCGACCTGCCCGAAGCGGCGATCATTGCAGGGCTGGTGAAGGCCCCGTCCAGCTATTCGCCTACCGCCGACGCGGAAGCCGCCCTTGGTCGCGCGGGCGTGGTGCTTGATCTGATGGTGCAAAATGGCGTCATCAGCGCGGCGGACAAGGCCGCGGCGGACATTGCCAATGTCGCGCTCGCGCCCGAACCGCCGCAGAACAGCGTACGCTATTTCACGGACTGGGCGCTGCCGCAACTTGATGTGCTGATCGACGAGTCCAGCGAACCACTGGAAGTCTACACCACCATCGACCTCACCATGCAGAAAGCGGCGACAGCGGCGATCAAGGCCAATGTGCCGTCTGGCACGCAGGGTGCGCTGGTCAGCCTGGACCGCGATGGCGCGGTGCGGGCGCTGGTCGGCGGCCTCGATTATGTGACGTCCAATTATAATCGCGCGACCACAGCGACCCGGCAGCCAGGGTCGGCGTGGAAGATCTTTGTCTATATGGCCGCGCTGGAGGCGGGCTATACGCCGGATACCGGCGTCACCGACGAGCCGGTGGACATCAACGGCTGGAAGCCACGCAACAGTTCCGGGCGTTTTTCGGGCGATATCGATATCCGCACCGCTTTTGCCTATTCGATCAACACCGTCGCGGCGAAGCTGGGCGTCGAGGTCGGCTTTCCGACCGTCGCCGACATGGCCCGCCGCTTTGGCGTGACGACGCCGATCAACACCCACCCCTCGATGGTGCTGGGCACGTCCGACGTCCGCCTGATCGACATGACCCGCGCCTTCGCCTCGATCGCGCGCAAGGGCATCGCCGTCACCCCCTACGGCATTACCAAGGTGACGACGGCGGACGGTCGCCTTCTCTACGAGCATCAGGACGACACCAGCCGCGTGCTGGTCGCGCCATGGGTCGCGGCGGGTATGACCGACCTGATGCAGACCGCCGTGTCCACCGGCACCGGCAAGGCGGCGCAGATCGGTCGCCCGGTCGCGGGCAAGACCGGCACGACCAGCAGCAACAAGGATGGCTGGTTCTTGGGCTTTTCCAGCGGCATCACGACCGGCGTATGGATGGGCCGCGACGATGCGCGCGCGGTGGGCGTGTTGCAGGGCGGCCGTGCCCCGGCCCGCGCCTTTGCCGACTATATGAAGGTCGCCGTGGCTAAACGCCCCGTGGAACAGTTTGAAACCCAGGTGACCCTGCCCGAATGGCAATTGGAGCCGGACGAGGAAGCCTATTATGGCACCCCCGATGGCGAGGCCGAGGGCGGCATGATGGTGGATGAAAACGGCCTTCCCATCGAACGCCCGCGCCGATCCGCACGAGGCGAGGAAGCCGATGACCAGCAAATGGAAATCGACCCCGAAGACCGGCCACAGCCCCAGCAGCTCGACCAGCAATGGATCGACAATGTGCTGGGCCGCGACCGGCAGCGACAGCCGCCGCCCCGCCCGGTCCCGACCCCCTGATCGCTATCCTTTGGGTGGTATGATCGCCGCCAACTGCGTCCTCTCCAACTCGCTCGCATCGGGCAGCAAAAAGTCGACCTTGCCCCGGCCGAAGTCGATCGCCACCCGGTCGAACAGGCGCAGCGCGCTGATGCCCAGCAGCAGCGCGGGCTTGTCAGCCATGCCCAGCTCCGCAAAGGGGCTGGCATCGACGAACAGCACTGGCACGTCGATCAGGTTGACCCGGCCCATCTTCACGGACTTGATCCGACCCACCTCTCCGCTCAGCGTCCCGCCGGTCACGCTGGTCAGCGACGCGGTGAGCAATTCGGGCGCGCGCTTCTTGGCGATCAGCTTATTGCGCAACGCCATATTGCCGATGCTGAAGTCCGTGCCGGTGTCGAGCATGATGGCGACGCGCATCCCGTTCACGTCGGAATCGAGCAGGATCAACTGACCGCGTTTGCGCCGCGCCTCCACCACGATCGTATCGGGATCGACGCTGATGGGGCGGCGGGCGTTGCTGCTGGCGATGGCCATCTGCCCGCTGCGGAAATCCAGCGTCACCCGCTTGGCGTGCAGGCTGTCCAGCCCCAGCAGGCCCGGTGCACCCAGATGCTCGCCCTCCAGCACCGGGGCTTCGATATCGTCGATCGTGCCGCCCGCAAAGCCCAGCCGCGGCACCGCCACCGTCGTCGCTTCCGACCGGCCGGTCATGCTGATGATCGTGACATTGGTGCGCGCGGGCAGGGCCAGCCGCTCCGCCAGGTCGCGTGCGATCACGGTGCGCTGCGACCCGGTATCGATGATGAAGTTCCACGGCCCCTTGCCATCGATATGGATGGGGATCGTCACCCGCGCATCGAGCGAAGGGCCGGTGCGGACGATGGCGGGCGGAATGTCGGGGTCGAGCGCGGGCACATCCTGCGCGGCCAATGGCATCCAGGCCGTCGCCAGCCCGATCGCCAGTCCCGCGAGGCGCACGGCGCGCAGCCCTGCGCGGTGCCGTCCCATGTCCGCATCCTTTCCGCTTATCTTATGATCCTCCCATAGCATGAATCCCGGTCATCGCGCCAGCGCCACCCTTGACCCCGAATCGCCGCTACACCGCGCTGTCCGCTATCTTTCGGCGCAGTCCTGCCTTGACTTGGCGGGCCGCGCCTCGCTAAATGCGCGCATGATCGACCTTGCCTGTTCGCGGCAAGCGTCTGGCAGCGTCCTGCTCGCCTGTTTCTCGCCGTTTCCGGCGCCTGTCTCCCTCTCGTCATCGGACCGACTCGCAATGCATCTCAAGGACCTTAAGAAAACAGCGCCCGCCGACCTCGTGCAGCTTGCCGAGGAACTGGGCGTCGAGGGCGCGTCGACCCTGCGCAAACAGGATCTGATGTTCGCGATCCTCAAGGCCGAGGCGGAAAATGGCGAGCAGATCATGGGCGAAGGCACGATCGAGGTGCTGCCTGACGGCTTCGGCTTCCTGCGCAGCCCGGAAGCCAACTTCCTGGCCGGTCCCGACGATATCTATGTCTCCCCCAACCAGGTCCGCCGCTTCGGCCTGCGCACCGGCGACACGGTGGACGGCGAGATCCGCGCGCCCAAGGATGGCGAGCGCTATTTCGCTTTGGTGAAGCTCAACACCGTCAATTTCGATGATCCCGACGTGGTCCGTCATCGCGTCAATTTCGACAATCTGACGCCGCTCTATCCCGAATCCAAGCTGACGCTCGATCCGGGCGACCCGACCCAGAAGGACAAGTCGGCCCGTGTCATCGACATCGTCTCGCCGCAGGGCAAGGGTCAGCGCACACTGATCGTCGCGCCACCGCGCGTCGGCAAGACGGTGATGCTGCAGAACATCGCCAAGGCCATTACCGACAATCATCCCGAAGTCTTCCTGATCGTCCTGCTGATCGACGAGCGCCCGGAAGAAGTCACCGACATGCAGCGCAGCGTGAAGGGCGAGGTTGTGTCCTCCACCTTCGACGAGCCTGCCACCCGCCACGTCCAGGTCGCCGAAATGGTGATCGAAAAGGCCAAGCGCCTGGTCGAGCATAAGAAGGATGTCGTCATCCTGCTCGATTCGATCACCCGCCTCGGCCGCGCCTACAACACTGTTGTCCCGTCGTCGGGCAAGGTGCTGACCGGCGGCGTCGATGCCAATGCGCTCCAGCGCCCCAAGCGCTTCTTCGGCGCCGCGCGCAATATCGAGGAAGGCGGTTCGCTCTCCATCATTGCGACCGCGCTGATCGACACCGGCAGCCGCATGGACGAAGTCATCTTCGAAGAGTTCAAGGGCACCGGCAACTCGGAAATCGTGCTGGATCGCAAGGTCGCGGACAAGCGCATCTTCCCGGCGCTCGATGTCGGCAAGTCCGGCACCCGCAAGGAAGAGCTGCTGGTCGACAAGGGCACGCTCAGCAAGATGTGGGTGCTGCGCCGCATCCTGATGCAGATGGGCACGATCGACGCGATGGAGTTCCTGCTCGACAAGATGAAGGATTCGAAGACCAACGAGAATTTCTTCGATTCGATGAACCAGTAAGCGGGATCGCGCCGATATGTTCGACCTTCTCACCACTGCCGCCGCGGCCGCCCAGGGGTTGGGCTCGCCCGCTGATATTTGGGGGCATATTGTCGCTGATTTCAGTAATATAACCTCGCCCAGCGCCTTGGCCGCCTTCGGGCAGGTATTGATGATCGACATCTTGCTGGCAGGTGACAATGCGATCGTGGTCGGCGCACTGGCCGCAGGCTTGCCTGCCGAGCAACGCAGGAAGGTGATCCTGATCGGGATCATCGCCGCGCTCGTTCTTCGCATCGCCTTCGCCCTCGTGGTTAGCCAGTTGATGCAGATCGTTGGGCTGATCCTCGCCGGTGGTTTGCTGCTGCTATGGGTCAGTTTCAAAATGTGGCGGGAGCTACACCCCAAGCGGGGTCTGGATACGCCGGACGATAGCAGCGACGACGATATATCGGGCCTGCGCCCAGCCAAAAGCTTCGCTGCCGCTGCATGGGCGGTCGCCGTTGCCGACGTGTCCATGAGCCTGGACAATGTACTGGCGGTTGCTGGGGCAGCCAAGGATCATCCTGGTATTCTGATCATTGGCTTGATTCTGTCGGTCGCCCTGATGGGTCTCGCGGCGAACATCATTGCCAAATATATCGAACGGTTCCGCTGGATCGCGTATGTCGGGCTTGCCGTGATCGTCTATGTCGCGGGGAAGATGATCTATGAAGGTTTTGTCGATAATAATGTCGGGATTTTGACGCTGTTCGTTTGATCGTTCTGACCGGCGGCTAAATTTGCATCTCGCTGAAAAGGGTGGATGTTTGGCCTTGCTGGAGTCGTGACGGCCTTATAGCTAGTGAGTGATTACATCTGGGATTAGGGATCCATAATGGCGACCGTTACTGAAATATTCGAATTGATGCGTAAGAGTCCCATGAATGATTGGGTGGGGGGATCGGATCCAGAGGCCGTCGGCCTAGCTTCGATGCAGATTGTTCAGAGGCTTACAGCAATTCACAATGGCGCAAGCCGGGTGCTGGATTTTGGCTGCGGCATTGGGCGCGGTCTCGTTGCCCTGCGTAAAATGGGTGTAACGCCCAAGGAGATTGTCGGCATGGATATCATGCCGCCGGTCATCGATTTTTGTAATCAGAATATCCAGCCCAATGTGGATGGCGTCAAATTCGAATTGATCAACGATAGAAATGATCATTATGATCAATTTATATCGTCAAACAACGGTAAGTCCCGCGATCAGTTAGCGCAGGAATATAGCGGGAGCTTTGATGTCGGATATGCTTTTTCGGTATTCACGCATGTGACGAAGAAGGATTTTGGGGGGTTATTGAAATTTATTTCGGCCATGATGGTGCCGGGTGGTCGATTTGTGATGACCTGTTTCGAATTGAATGAATTTTCCCGCTACATGATCGAGCACGGCCAATCCATTTTCCCGCTGGAAAACCGGGTAATGCAGGAGGGCGGAAAGATCATGATCGCCAATGACTATGATCCTCTGGCCTTCATCGCTTTTGACCGGGATTTGGTTGCGCAGATGGTTTCGGATGCCGGCATGGCCATCACCAAAGTCGAATATGGATGCTGGATGGGCGGTGGCATCGGCTCGTCTCTGCAGGACGTCTTTGTCTGCACCAAATTGCCGGACCTTATCTCTCGCGAGAATATCGAGATGACGGCATTGGTCGATCGCAGCAAGATGAGCTGAGATCTACATTCACGGACATATTTTAAAAAAAGGGCGTGCCGTGAATATGGCCACGCCCTTTTTTGTTTAGCTCAAGGCATCAACACGGTGCTTCCGGTTGTCTGCCGCGCCTCCAGCGCCTTATGCGCCTCGGCCACGTCAGCCAGAGCGAAGCGCTGACCGATCATGGCGCATACTACCCCGCGCTGCATCCGGTTGAAAAGGCGTTCGGCGGTGTGGGTGAGAGCCTGCGTCGTTGAGACATAGTCTGATAGCGTCGGGCGCGTGACATAGAGTGATCCGCCTTTGCTGAGGTCGAGCAAGCTGATCGGCGGGACCGCGCCTGACGCATTACCATAGCTTACCATCAGTCCCCGCCGCTTCAGGCAGGCGAGCGAAGTCGCCCAACTATCCTTGCCGATACCGTCATAGACGACATCGACGCCTTTGCCGTCGGTCAAGTCGCGAACCGTGGAGGCCAGATCGGCAAACGGACCGTGGAGACTATGGTCAGCATCGACCAGCGCGGCCTTCTGCGCCGATCCGCAATGAGCGATGACCACCACGCCCTTGTCGCGCAGCCAGGGCACCAGAACCGATCCGACCCCGCCCGCCGCCGCATGGACGAGAGCGACTTGCCCGGCCGCCAAGTCGATCGTGTCCTCGGCGAGGTAGCAGGCGGTCATGCCCTTGAGCATCATCGCCGCCGCATCCTCGCTCGACACGCCATCTGGAACCTTCACGGCATGGTCGGCGGCAATGAGGCGATGCGTGGCATAGGCACCCAAGCCATGCGCGCATCCCACCTTGTCCCCCACGGCAAAGCCCGAAATGCCCGGCCCAACGGCAATGACATGGCCTGCGCCCTCCGACCCCAAAGGGGTGGGGAGGGGGGCGGGATAGAGCCCGGTCCGATAATAGGTGTCGATGAAGTTCAGCCCAATCGCTTCCTGCGCGATCAACAATTGTCCCTCGCCGGGCATGCCAGGATCGAAATCCTCGCGTGCGATGACTTCCGGCCCGCCATGGCTGCGGGCCACCATCCGCCATGCGTCAACCATCAGGCGAGATGCTCGGTAAAGAAATCGACGGTGCGCTGGTCCGCCAGTTGCGCAGCTTCTTCATCGCGCCGACTGTCCATCTCGGCGGCAAAGCCATGGTCCAACCCGTCATAATCATGCAGCGTGACATGGCGGTTCGGTTCAAGTCCGTCATGCATCGCCTTTTGCGCATCGGGCAGGACGAAATGGTCTGCAGTCGGAACATGCAACAGGGTAGGTCTGCCGATCGCATGGGCTTCGCCCAGTAAGCCGTCTATCCCGACGCCATAATAGCCCACAAACGCATCGCCATCGGTGCGGCACGCCGCCATGAACGCCAGCCGACCGCCCAGGCAGTAGCCGACCAGACCGACCTTGCCACCATCGACTGCTGCGCGTGCCGCCTTGATCGTCGCCTCAATGTCGCGGATCGCCTGATCCTGGTTCAGCTTCTGCATATGGCCAAGTGCGGCCTGAAATTCCTCCGGCACGTCTGCGTCCAGTTCTACATGCGGCTTCTCGCGCCAGAACAGATCGGGCGCATAGGCGATATAACCCGCCTTGGCCCAATTATCGCATTTGCGGCGGATGCCTTCATTGACGCCGAAAATTTCCTGAATGACGATAATCGCCGCCTTGGCTTCATCGCCCTCTGGCCGCGCCACATAAGCATCGAACAGGGCATCGCCCTCCAGCGTCTCGATCGGAGTAAAGCCTGTCATCTCGCATTCCTTCTCGCTATTGGCCGTGTGGAGCTGCGCCTGCATATTGGCGCAAGGGATAGGGCGTGCAACCATTGGCTCGCGCAAAAAATTTGCCACCATGCGCTTGTTTGCGGCATGACGGGCAAGAGATAGTAGAACGCAATGGGAAGGCCCGAAATTATGAAGGTAACGGTCGATGTGGATTGCAGCCCGGCCGAGGCGCGCGCCTTTCTCGGCCTGCCCGATGTGACGCCGATTCACGATAAATATATCCGCACCGTGCTCGACAGTTTCGAGGGCGTGGGCAGCGTCGAGCAGATGGAGACACTGTTCAAGAGCTTCTCGCCCATGGGAGATGCGGGTGTGCGCCTGTTCCAGCAGATGATGAATATCGGCCTGTCCGGCATGGGCGGGGCAGGTGACAAAAAATAGCATCGTTCATCCGCTGATGACCGATACGATTTTCGCACTATCCAGCGGTGCCCCGCCTGCGGGAATAGCGGTCGTGCGTATCAGCGGACCACGCGCCCGCACGGCGCTGGAACGCCTCGCCAAGCGCCTACCCTCGCCACGCCAGGCCAGCTTGGCGCTGCTCACCGATCCGCAGGATGGCGCGCCTCTGGATCGGGCGCTCATCCTTTGGCTGCCCGGACCGACCACCGTTACCGGCGAAGATCTGGTCGAACTCCACTGTCATGGCGGCCGTGCCGTCGTCACGGCGGTCGAGATGGCTTTGGCCGTGATGCCGGGCCTGCGCCGGGCGGAAGCGGGCGAATTTACGCGCCGCGCCTTCACCAACGGAAGGATGGACCTGAACGCTGTGGAAGGCCTGTCGGACCTGCTCGCCGCCGAAACCCAGCAGCAGCGCCGCGCCGCCCTGATGATGGCGGAAGGGCATTTTTCGCGTCGGGTCGAAGGCTGGCGGCGCGTTCTGCTCGACCTGTCGGCGATGGCCGAAGCCGCGCTCGATTTCTCCGACGAGGATGATGTGCCCGACGCCGCGATCGAGCAGCGGATCGGCGCGGGCATCGCGGCGCTTGGGGAAGACATCGGCGCGGCCCTTTCCGCACCATCGGCCGAGCGGTTGCGCGACGGCATTCGCGTCGTGTTGGCGGGACCTCCCAATGCGGGCAAATCGACGCTGCTCAATGTGCTGGTTGGGCGCGACGCCGCGATCGTGTCTGACATCGCCGGGACCACGCGCGACCGGATCGAAGTGCCTGCCGCTATCGGCGGCACCGCCTTTCTGTTCACCGACACGGCTGGCCTGCATGAGGGGACGGGCGATGCGATCGAGGCGATCGGCATGGACCGCGCGCGGGCGGCGCTCGATGCGGCGGACATCATCCTGTGGCTGGGCGAGGCGGCCGATCTGCCGCGCGCCGATGCCCTGTTGATCGCCGCCCAGTGCGATCGCGACGCGACCCGGCCCGGCCTTCAACTGTCCGCGCGAACAGGGGAGGGGATGGAGACCCTTGTCACCACCTTGCTCGATCGCGCCGCGCAACTCCTGCCGGGCGAGGGCGACTATGCCCTCCATGCCCGCCAGCGTGCGCGGATCGAAGAATTGATCACCCATGTCGACGCCGCACGGGAAAGCGATGACCTACTCGTCATAGCCGAAGAATTGCGCCAGGCCCGCCGCGCGATCGATGCGCTCACCGGACGGGCCGGGACCGAAGATATGCTCGACCGCCTCTTTTCGGGCTTCTGCATCGGTAAATAGGGCAATGTTCCACGTGGAACGCTTTTGACCGCAATGGCCTCCATCTGCTACATGCTGCCCATGCAAACTCGCTATGATGTGATTGTGGTCGGTGGTGGCCATGCCGGATGCGAAGCGGCGGCCGTTGCTGCACGCAAAGGCGCGCGCGTCGCGCTGTTGACGTTCGACCGTGCTACTGTGGGGGCCATGTCCTGCAACCCGGCCATCGGCGGGTTAGGCAAGGGCCATCTGGTGCGCGAGGTGGATGCGCTCGATGGCCTGATCGGCCGCGCGGCTGATCAGGCAGCGATTCATTATCGCATGCTCAACAGCAGCAAGGGCGCGGCGGTGCAGGGGCCGCGCATCCAGGCCGACCGCAAACGCTATCGCGCGGCCATCCATCAGATGCTTGATGCGCAGGAGGGCCTGACCATCGTCGAGGGCGAGGCGGCCGGGCTGCTGCTCGATCAAGGTACCGTTGCCGGACTGGCCTTGGCGGATGGCCGCACATTGGCGGCTGCGTCGGTCGTTCTGGCGACCGGCACCTTCCTCGGCGGCAAGCTGTTCCGGGGTGACGAACGCGAAATCGGCGGCCGGGTCGGCGAACGGGCTGCAACTACGTTGGGTGTCCAGCTACGCGATCTCGCTCTCCCTATCGGTCGCCTCAAGACGGGCACGCCACCCCGCATCGACGGTCGCACGATCGATTGGGCGCGGCTGGAAGCACAGCCTTCGGACGGCGACGGCTGGACCATGTCACCCTTGTCCAACGGTCGCCCGCTGCCCCAACTCGCCTGCGCCATCACCCGCACCAATGCGCGCACCCATCAGATCATCCGCGATGGCCTCGGCCGATCGCCGTTGTTCAGCGGCGCGATCGAAGGTCGCGGGCCACGTTATTGCCCCTCCATCGAAGACAAGATTCAGCGCTTCGGCGACCGCGATGGCCATCAGATTTTTCTGGAACCCGAAGGGCTGGACGATCCGCTTGTCTATCCCAATGGCATCAGCACATCGCTGCCGACCGATGTGCAGGAGGCCATGCTGCGGTCGATGGCGGGGTTGGAGCGGGCCGACATCGTCGTGCCCGGCTATGCGGTCGAATATGACCATATCGATCCGCGCGCACTCGACGCCACGTTGGAAGTGCGCGCTATCCCCGGCCTCTTCTGTGCCGGGCAGATTAACGGCACCACTGGCTACGAGGAAGCGGCTGCCCAGGGCCTGATCGCCGGCGTCAATGCGGCAGCCCGCGCGCGCGGCGAAGCGGCGATGATCCTCGACCGCGCCAGCAGCTATATCGGCGTGATGATCGATGACCTCACCCTGCAGGGCGTGACCGAACCCTATCGCATGTTGACCGCCCGCGCCGAATATCGCCTGCGCTTGCGCGCCGACAATGCGGAAACGCGGCTTGGCGCGATCGGCATCGCGCATGGCATAATCGGCCTCGTCCGCCGCGCGCGGTTGGCCGAGCGCGATGCTCTGCGCACCGATATTGAGGCCGAACTCGCGCGGCCCATCGGAGCCACCACCATGGCACGCGCCGGCGCGTCGGTGCGGCAGGATGGCGTACGCCGCAGCCTGTTTGAATGGGCGCGCTTCCCCGAAGTTGATCGGGCGTTGATCTTGTCGCTCGCCCCCCGCCTTGCCGCAGCGCCCGCCGACTTGCGCGCGGAGATATTGGAGGACGCCCATTACGCCCCCTATCTCCACCGCCAGGATGCGGAGATTGCCGATCTGCGCCGCAACGAGCGCGTCTTCATTCCTCCCGATTTCGACTTTGCCAGCATCGGCGGACTGTCGACTGAAATGATCGAACGACTCGATGCCGCGCGACCGGATACGTTGGCCGCCGCTGGGCGCGTGCGGGGGATCACCCCTGCGGCGCTTGCTGCCATCCTCGTCCATGTGCGCAAGGTGGCCGCGTGACCGAGGAAGAGGCGCGTGTCTGGTTGTCCGCGCATTTCGATGTTTCACGTGAAACAATGGCGCGGCTGGAGCGGTTCGTCGCAATCCTTCTCGCGGCGATGGACGAACAAAATCTGATCGCTGAATCCACCCGTCCCCACATCTGGGCACGCCATATTGTCGATTCCGCGCAACTGCTCACCCATGGCAGTGCGGCCGGAGAGGGGGCGTGGGTCGATCTTGGCTCCGGGGCAGGTCTGCCCGGTATCGTGGTTGCATGCCTGTCTGAACGCCCGGTGCTGATGGTAGAATCGCGACGCAAACGGATCGACTTTCTGAACGAGGCCATCGCCCTGTTGAACCTGCCTCATGCCTCCGTTTTTGGTGGGCGGGTAGAGATGGTGCTGCCGCGCGCGGCCGCCGTCATCAGCGCCCGCGCTTATGCGCCGCTGCCGCGGCTGCTGGAATCCGCCGCGCACCTGTCCGATAAAAATACCCTCTGGGTGCTGCCAAAAGGACGAAATGCACAAAATGAACTGGAGGCGACGCGCCCATCATGGCAGGGTGTGTTTCACGTGGAACCGAGCGTAACGGATGCCGATAGCGCCATCATCGTCGCGCACGCCGTCAAACCCGTCGTCAGAAAGAAAGGTCGCGCATGATCTGTATCGCCATCGCCAATCAGAAGGGCGGCGTGGGTAAGACCACCACGGCGATCAACCTCGCTACCGGCCTTGCGGCTACCGGCCTGCGTGTGCTGCTGCTGGACCTCGATCCGCAGGGCAATGCCTCGACCGGCCTCGGCATCGGCCAGGCCGAACGGGTGCGGTCGAGCTATGACCTGCTCGTCGGCAATTGCGCGCTGGAAGACACGATCGTCACGACTCGCGTGCCCAAGCTGGACCTCGTCCCCGCGACGCAGGATCTGTCGGGCTGCGAAATCGAACTGATCGAATATGAGCAGCGCACCCATAGGCTCGAACGGGTATTGGCCGAAGCGCCTCCGGGCCGTTGGGACATTTGCCTGATCGATTGCCCACCGTCGCTTGGCCTGCTCACGATCAATGCGATGGTCGCGGCCCAATCCTTGCTCGTCCCGCTGCAATGCGAATTTTTTGCGCTCGAAGGCTTGTCGCAATTGCTCCAGACGGTCGAGCGGATTCGCGGCCGCTTCAATCCCGGCCTGTCGATCATGGGCGTCGCGCTCACCATGTATGACCGGCGCAACCGGCTGACCGATCAAGTAGCCGACGATGTGCGCGCCTGCCTGGGCGATCTCGTCTTCACCACCGTCATCCCGCGCAACGTGCGCCTTTCCGAAGCACCGAGCCATGGCGTCCCCGCATTGATCTACGACTTCCGCTGTTCCGGGTCGGAAGCCTATATGCAGCTCGCGCGC
This sequence comes from Sphingobium sp. MK2, assembly GCF_040170545.1. Lineage (NCBI taxonomy): Bacteria > Pseudomonadati > Pseudomonadota > Alphaproteobacteria > Sphingomonadales > Sphingobiaceae > Sphingobium > Sphingobium sp. MK2. The sequence continues at coordinate 36,277 of NZ_JAZDXA010000021.1, read as the reverse complement.
GAATTGATCGCGCGCCTGCCCCGACAGGAGGTTGCCGCTTGAGCGACGAAACGACCGACAAGCCCAAAATCGTGAAGCGGCCGCACGGCTTGGGCAGGGGCTTGTCTGCCCTGCTCGGCGATGTCGCGCGCGAAGAACCCGTCGCCCCCGCCGCCTCGCCGTCCAGCAAGGCGGTACAGAATATCGAAGTGTCGCTGATTCAGCCCCACCCGGAACAGCCGCGTCGCCATTTCGACGAAGGCGCGTTGCAGGAACTGGCCGAAAGCATTGCCAAGCGCGGTGTTATCCAGCCGATCATCGTGCGCCCGCATGGCGGCGGCTTTCAGATCGTCGCGGGCGAACGCCGCTGGCGCGCCGCGCAGAAAGCGCAATTGCACCGAATCCCGGCGATCGTCCGCGATTTCGATGAGCAGGAAACGCTGGAAATCGCGCTGATCGAAAATATCCAGCGAGAAGACCTGAACCCGATTGAAGAGGCGGAGGCCTATCGCAAGCTGATCGGCGACTTTCAACATACGCAGGATGCGCTTGGCCGCATTGTGGGTAAATCGCGCAGCCATATCGCCAACCTCATGCGCCTGCTTGACCTGCCCGCCTCGGTGCAGCAGCAGGTGATGGAACAGAAGATCAGCATGGGCCATGCCCGTGCGCTGATCGGCGTTCCTGATTGCGAAGCCCTGGCGCGACAGGTCGAAGAGAAGGGACTGTCGGTCCGCGACACGGAGCAATTGGTTCGTCGCATGAAGGGAAGCGACAATGCTGCGGCACCCCGCCGCAATGGCGCTGCATCCGAACCCGATGCCGATATCGCCGCTCTGGAGCAGCATTTGGCCGACATATTGGGGATGAAAGTCGATGTCCGGCACGAAGGCCATGCCGGTGGGACGCTCACGCTGCGATATTCCACTCTCGATCAGTTGGACATGCTGTGCCAGCGCCTGTCGGGTGAGCGGATTTAAGCGGGCCAGGCGCGAAAAACGAGCAACATCGCTGGCCTTTTCTTGGCCCTCTCCTTAGCGTGGGGGAATGGCCGACATGCACGCATCCCCCGCTTCGCCCTCCGTCATTCGCCGGTCGGACTATCGCCCGCCCGACTGGCTGGTGCCTGACATTGCGCTCGATTTCGACCTCGATCCCGCGCGCACCCGCGTTCGCGCAACGCTCATCGTCACGCGCAACGGCGATCATGACAGGCCCTTGCGGCTCGACGGCGATGGCCTGATCCCGCTGGAAGTCCGCATCGATGGCGAAGCCGCCACGCCCGACCAATGGCATATGGAAGTCGGCGCCTTGTCCGTGTCGCTGTCCGGTTCGGCGCATAAAGTCGAAACGCTTGTCGAACTGGCACCGGAATCGAACAGCAAATTGATGGGCCTCTATGCCAGCGGCGGCCTGCTTTGCACCCAGTGCGAGGCAGAGGGGTTCCGCCGCATCACTTTCTTCCCGGATCGCCCCGACATATTGTCGCGCTATGATGTGACGCTGCGTGCGGACAAGGCGCGCTTTCCGATATTACTCTCCAATGGCGATCCGGTGGAGCAGGGTGAGGGTGACGCCGGGAAGCATTGGGCACGCTGGGTCGATCCCTTCCCTAAGCCCTGTTACCTGTTCGCGCTCGTCGCCGCCGACCTTGCCTGCAACGCTGACAGCTTCGTGACGATGAGCGGCCGCGAAGTGCAACTCGGCATCTGGGTGCGCGAGGCCGACCTGCCGCGCACCGGACACGCCATGCAGGCGCTCAAAAATTCCATGGCCTGGGATGAGCGCGTCTATGGCCGCGAATATGATCTCGACGTATTCAACATCGTCGCGGTGGCGGACTTCAACTTCGGGGCGATGGAGAATAAGGGCCTCAACATCTTCAATTCGCGCTATATTTTGGCAGACCCGGAAACCGCGACCGACATCGACTATGACGGCGTCGAAGGCGTGGTGGCGCATGAATATTTCCACAACTGGTCAGGCAATCGCGTCACCTGCCGCGACTGGTTCCAACTGAGCCTCAAGGAAGGCTTCACCGTCTTTCGCGACCAGAATTTCTCGGCCGACATGGGCAGCCATGCGGTCAAGCGGATCGAAGATGTGCGCATCCTTCGCGCGGCGCAGTTTCAGGAGGATTCTGGACCGCTCGCCCATCCCGTGCGGCCCGAATCCTATATGGAAATCAGTAACTTCTATACCGCGACCATCTATAATAAGGGCGCGGAACTGATCCGCATGATCGCCCTGATGCTGGGGCCGGAACGCTTCCGCGCGGGCACCGATCTCTATTTCGATCGCCATGACGGCCAAGCCGCCACCTGCGAGGATTTCGTTCTGGCGATGGAGGAGGGCGGGGAGATCGACCTCAGCCAATTCCGCCGCTGGTATGAGCAGGCCGGAACCCCGCATGTCCGCGCCATGCTCGACCATGATCCGGTGACCCAGACAGTGAACCTGCATCTCCACCAGTCGCTCGCCCCTACGCCGGGTCAGCCCGACAAGGCCCCGATGGCGATCCCGCTGCGCGTCGCTCTGTTCGATCCCGCAACCAGCACCCATCATGGCGACGAACTGTTGATGCTCACCGAGTCGCAGCAGAGCTTCACTTTCCCCGATTTCGCTACCGCGCCGATCCTGTCAATCAATCGCGGCTTCTCCGCCCCCGTGATCGTCGACACCAACCGCAGCCAGGACGATCTAGCCTTCCTGTCGGCGCATGATGATGATCCATTCGCCCGCTATGAGGCGATGCAGCAATTGATGGTCAACATATTGGTCGGCCGCATCGCGGGTCAGACGATGGATGATGCCCCTGTGATCGCGGCGATCCGTCAGGTCATTACCGACCCACTGCTCGATCCCGCCTTCGTCGCCGAAGCTATCCGCCTGCCCAGCGAAGCCTATCTTGGCGATCAGATGGCGCAAGTCGATCCCGACGCGATCCACGCCGCGCGCGAAGTCTTGCAACAAAGGATCGGCGCGAAACTGGAGGCGGACTGGCGCGCAATTCATGCCCGGACCAAGGCCGCCGAATTTTCTATTTCCGCCGCCGCCAAGGGGGCGCGCAAACTGCGCAACAGCGCGCTTGGCTATCTCGTCGCATCGGGGGCGATGGACGGCCCCGCAACCGCCTTCATCCAGTTCGACTACGCCCATAATATGACCGAGCGGCAAGCGGCGCTGGCGATCCTCGCCAATGGCGACAGCGCCGAGCGGGTGGCGGCGCTCGACATCTTCTACAACCGCTATGGGGCCGACGCGCTGACGCTCGACAAATGGTTTCAGACCCAGGCCTTCGCGGTTCATCCCGACACGGTCGATCTGGTCGAGGAACTGGGACGGCACAAGGACTTCACGCTGGCCAATCCCAACCGCGTCCGCGCCCTCTATGGCGCGTTTACGGGCAACCAGTGGGCGTTCCACCACAAATCGGGCAAGGGCTACAGGTTGGTGGCGGACTGCATCATTTCGCTGGACCGGCTCAATCCGCAAACGGCGGCGCGCCTGGTCCCGCCGCTCGGCCGCTGGAAGCGCTTCGATGAAACCCGCGGTGCGCTGATGCGGAGCGAACTCGAACGCATATTGGCGCAACCCGGTCTATCGAAAGATGTGACGGAGCAGGCCAGCAAGAGCCTGGAATAGCAGGATAGGGTCCGCCCGCGTACAGCGGGCGGACCCTCAATCAGTTCTTCATCGCCGCGACCCAGGCCGCGACATCGCCAGCCACCTTGTTGGCAGCCAGATTGAGCGGCGTTCCAACCGTCATTGACGTGATCTTGCCACCTACTGGCTGGCTGGCGGTGAAACGCTGCCGCGCCAGCGCAACGCCATTGGGCGTGGTCAGCACGGCGTCATAGGTGACCACCGCATTATTCCCCGGCGCATCAAGGCCAAAGGCGATCAATTCGCCCGTCAACCGCTGGCCGCCATCGCCCGAAAACTGGCCCGAATCGAGCACCACCCGGTCGGTGGTTGCGGCAATCGTCTCGGCCAACAAGCGGCGGAACAGATGACGCGGCGTATCCGCCCATTGCACATCGGTCACATAGGCGATCGAGGTGGGGCTGGTCTGCACCGGCACCCGCACCGTATCCAGCATCTTGGGCGCATCGGGATCGGATACGATCAAGGTGCGCCCGGCACCCGCGCGCTGCGCCGCGCCCGCCGGAACCTTCTGCGTCGCATCCAGCGTCAGCAGCCGTTCGGGTACCTTGCCGCCGATGGATACACAGCCCGACAGCAGGACGGCAGCGGTCAGCGCCGCGAGGGAAGCAGTGGGTTTCGCATGGAACATGGTCCGCATCTCTTTCATCATGGCTTATAGTCCGGCAGCTTGGGCGATCCGACCAGCGAACCCGCGCCCTGCTGGTCCAGCTTCTCGGCAACGCCGCGGAAGGCGCGCGACATCTCGCGCAGGTCGCGCACCAGTTGGTTCACTTCCGGCATGGTCTGGGTGCTGAACGCCTCGACGCCTGGCCGCGCCGCGCCGATGGTCTTGTCCAGCGTATCAATGCTGCGGGTCGCCGACTGCACGCTCTTGCGCAGGTCGGCCATCAGCGGCTTGCCTTCCTCGTTCAGCATCGCGTCGGTGGTCGCGGCCAGCTTGCCGATCTGCTCGACCGCAACACCCGTGCGCTGCACCGCGATGCGCGCTTCGGCCAGGGTCGCGGCGATCTCAGGACTGCGATCTGCCAGGGCACCCGACACGCGCTCGACATTGGCCAAGATGCCCGCAATCGACTGCTGGTTCTTGTCGCTCAACACTTCGGTCAGCCGCTCGGTCAGCGTCGACAAGCGCTCCAGCAATTGCGGCGCGCTGTTAAGCAATTCGCCCAGCGCGCCCGGCTTGGTCGGGATCACGGGTATGCCATCGGGGCATACGGCTTGGGGATTTTCCGCCGGACAGATGATCGGCGGCGCGCCCTTGACCGCGCCGTCCAGCACGACTTCGCTGACGCCGGTAAAGCCGACGCCCGCGATGCTGGCGGTCGTGCCTTGCAGGACCGGCGTGCCGTCCTTCACGGTGATGCGTACCTTGACGAAGCCGGGATCGCGCTTCCACAATTCGATCGCTTCGACCTGGCCCGAAGGCACACCGGCATAGTTTACGCTCGACCCCTTCGCGAGGCCGCTGACTGACTGTTTGAAGAAAATATCATATTGCTTGTTCTGTCCGTCGGATATGCGGGAGAACCAGAAGGCCGCGATGATGATCGCCGCCAGCAGCAGCAGCGTGACCGTGCCCACCAGCACATGGTTGGAGCGGGTTTCCATATCCTATAGCCTTCCGTCCGGCGGGGTTTGTGCCGCCTTGTTCTTTTCCCGCGATACCGCCGCCGTCGCCGCACGGCCACGCGGCCCATTGAAATATTCCTGAATCCAGGGATGGTCGAGCGCCAGCAGTTCATCGATCGTACCCACGGCGATCACCTTCTTGTCGGCCAGCACCGCCACCCGGTCACAGATGGAATAGAGCGTATCGAGATCATGGGTGATGAGAAAGACAGTGAGGCCCAATGTCTGCTGCAATTTGCGCGTCTGTTCGTCGAACGCTGCCGCGCCGATCGGATCGAGGCCCGCCGTCGGTTCGTCGAGGAACAGCAGGTCCGGGTCCAGCGCCAGCGCACGGGCCAACCCTGCGCGCTTCTTCATGCCGCCCGACAGTTCCGACGGATATTTCGGCCCCGCCTCGGCGGGCAGGCCGGTCATGCGGATCTTGTAGGCGGCAATTTCGTCACGCAACTGCGCGCCGATATTGGGATAATATTCGCGGATCGGCACTTCGATATTTTCCGCGACTGTCAGCGTGGAAAACAGTGCGCCGCCTTGAAACAGCACGCCCCAGCGCTTGCGGATCGCCAGCGCATCATCGTCCAGCCGACCGACCATCTGTTCGCCAAAGACCTCGATCTCGCCTTCACTGGGCGTCTGCAGCCCGATGATGGCGCGCATCAGCACGGACTTGCCAGTGCCCGATCCGCCGACCACGCCTAATATCTCGCCCTTGCGCACGTCGAGGTCGAGCGCATCATGGATGACCTGGTCGCCAAAGGCGTTGCGGATGCCGCGCACGCAAATGGCAATATCGGACTGTTCGACCGCCTGGGCGAGCCGCTGTTCCTCGGCCTGTCGCTGTTGCTCTTCGCTCATCAGTTCCACCCTACCCAGGTGAAGAACACCGCGAAGAAAGCGTCGATGACGATGACGAGGAAGATCGCCTGAACCACAGCGGCGGTGGTGCGCAGCCCGACTTCCTCCGCATTGCCCTTCACCTGCATTCCCTGGAAGCAGCCGGAAATGGCGATGATCAGGCCGAACACAGGGGCCTTGATAAGGCCCACCCACAGATCGGTTATCGGCACGACTTCGCGCAGCCGCTGGAAGAAAGTGATGGGCGGAATGTCGAGCGCGACCGCGCAGAGAAAGGCACCGCCCAGGACCGACAGGATCGACGCATAAAAGCCCAGCAGCGGCATCATGATGATGACGGCGAGCGTACGCGGCAAGACCAGTGCCTCCATCGGCGACACGCCGATAGTCCGCATTGCGTCGATTTCCTCGGTCAGCTTCATCGTGCCCAATTGCGCGGCAAAGGCGGAGCCGGAGCGGCCAGCGACCATGATCGCGGTCATCAATACGCCAAGCTCCCGGAAGGTCAGGCGACCGACCAGATTGATGGTCAGCATCTCCATGCCGAACTGGCGCAATTGCACCGATCCCTGCTGGGCGATGACGATGCCGATCAGGAAACTCATCAGGCCGATAATGCCGAGCGCGGACACGCCCACAACTTCGAACCGTTGCACGACCGCGTTCACGCGCAAACGGCTGGGATGCCTTATCAGGCTCCAGGCCGCGACCAGCGTCGCGCCGAAAAAGCCAAGCAGGCCGAACATGGTCGATCCAGCGGCGCTCACGGCTTCCCCGATCTGGCCGACGACGCGGCGCAGCGCCGGAACATCATCGGGATAGATGGAGACCGGATCATCGAGCGCGCTGACCGTGTCGATCAGCTTCTGCGCATCCGGCCGCGCCCCGCTGATCTCGCTGCCCAGCCGCTTGGCGGTGCGATGCACCGTCCACGCGCCGATCGTGTCCATATGATCGACGTCGGACAGGTCGATCGTGCCGACCGGACCCTGTACGGCATCCAGCCGGTCGGGCAGGTCATGCAGCGATGCGATCGCCAGCGAACCGGAAAGCCGCAGCACGCTGCTGCCGTCGCTTCGTTCTTCGGCCAGTGAAGCAGCTTTATTCATGCGATGGGATTAGTGGTCCAATATCGGTTGCACGGCAAGCCGAAACGGCCCATCCGCAAGTCAGAACGAAGGGCGGCGGGAAAAGTTTCGGATACGGCATGACGCACCGGCTGGCAATTTACGACATGGACCGTACGGTGACGTTCAACGGCACCTATACCGGCTTTCTCATTCATGTGGCGCGGGCGATGGCGCCGTGGCGGCTGATCCTGCTGCCCTGTGTCGTCCTGCTGATGCTCGCCTATGTGCTCAAGCTGCTGTCGCGTCAGCGGCTCAAGGAACTCAATCAGGCGCTGATGATCGGCTTTCATGTGGAACGCGCCCGGCTGATGCCGCATGTCGAAAGCTATGCCGACAAGGTGCTGGCGACCAACCTGCGCGCCGATGCCGTGGCGCAGATCGCACGCGACCGCGCCGATGGCTATCGCCTTGTCCTCGCCACCGCCTCCTACCGTCTTTATGTTGAGCCGATCGCCCGGCGGCTGGGTTTCGACGCCGTCATTGCGACCGACCATCTCACGCAGGATCTGCGCTATGTCCGCGCCAAGATCGCTGGCGAAAATTGCTACGACACGGGCAAGCTGCGGATGATCAAGGCCTGGATGGCGGCGCAGGCGATCGACCGCACCCAGACCCATATCCGCGCTTATTCCGACCATGTGTCAGACGCGCCGATGCTGGAATTTGCCGACGTCCCCATTGCCTCCAACCCGCACAAGCCGCTCGCCAAACTGGCGGCGGTGCGCGGCTGGACACGGGTCGACTGGAATTAAGACATAGACATCCGTTCGTTTCGAGCGAAGTCGAGAAACGCTCGAACCGAACCGATATGTCGGTCTAGCGCATCGCCGACCGCGCGAGCGCGTCGCAATCCGCATCGCTGGCGCGTGGCACCTTGTCGCCGCCGATCGCATCGCCGATCATCTTGATGATGCCCTTGGCCGATCGCGCTTCCTTGGGCACCTGAATATCGGGTGCCTTGATCGTGCCGCGGATCGGCACCGTGCCTTTCAGCCGCAACAGACTCCCCTGTTTGGGCTGACCGCTCAGCGTCAGGTCCAGCGTCTCGTCCGACAGGCGGATCGTGCCGGTGGCGCGGGTCTGCGCGCGGGACGTGTCGATCAGCACCGGGTTGGTCCGCGCGACGCCGCCCTTCACATCAAACCGCGCCACCATGCAGCGCAGCACCGCCATCTTGTCCTTGTCGAGCGTCAGCCCCTTGCCGACATCCTGCCCCATCAACGCGGCGGTGCGCGCGGGGATCGACCCGTCCTTGGCCACGAGCGCGATCGTGCCCGATGATTGCCCCACCGCCTGGCGGATGGTGCGCCCCGGCCCATTGAGCGCGATGCGCCCGACCAGCCCGCCATCGATCCGCGTTTCGGGAAAGAAATCGAGCAGCCGCGCCGATCGCAGATCAAGCGCCAGATCGAGTCGCGGCCCGCCGTCACGCTGATCCACCGTCAGCCGCCCGCCTAGCACGCCGCGCGTCAGGTCCATCCGCAACGGCTCGACCACCAGCCGACTGCGCTCCAGCGACAAAACCCCCTTGAGCGAACGAAACGGGCTGGACCCCGGCCATAACAGCCGGTCGGCCTGTATCTCCAGCCGCCCATCGGTGCGCGCCATCTTGCGCAGGTCGATGGCGGTATCGGGGATCAGCCGGTCGCCCAGCCGCGCGCGCTTGGCCATTGCCTTGCGGCGGCCTTCGTCCGAAGACAGGTCGTTGAAATCCAGTTGCGCGGCGCGGATCGCGCCGTCGATCCGGGTGCGGCCCTCACGCTTGCGCACGGTGGCATGGCCCGCAATCGCGGACCGCCCGATCGTGCCTTCAAGTGATTCGATGATCCAGTCCGGCCGCTCGCGCACCACCTGCGCCGTCAGCCGCACAGGCTGGGTGCCGGGCAACCCCGCCTCGATGATCGCGTCCAGCACACGCAGGTCGATCGCATGGCCCGTCACCTTGCCGCGCAAATGCCCGATGTCGAGCGGCCCGTCCATCGTGCCATCGAACGTCATGCCCACGGCATCGCCCGCAATCTCTGCGCGGAATGGCCAGCGCGTCCCCGCCTTATGCCCCAAGATCGGCGCGCCGCTGGCGGTGACCGTGACGGGATAGCCGCGCACATCGCCCTTGCCCGACAGGCGCAGCCCTTTGCCATCCACGGCCAGCGCCGCGTCCACCGACCGCCCGCGCTTGTCGTCGCGATAGGCGATGCGGCTGTCGCTGACGGTCAGGTTGCGCAACGCCGGGCGTCGGCCCTTGCGTTCGTCGCCACCGCTGCGCTCGCCGCTCCAGCTTTCGCGCCCATCGGCCGCGCGATAGAAGTTCAGGCGCGCGCGGCGTAGGTCCAGCGTTTCCACCACCGGCCCGCCGGTCAGCAGCGCGAAAGCCGAAAAGCCCACCCGCGCTTCGCCGATCCGGGCAAGATCGCCATCACCCTTGGCCCAGTCGGGTTGGGGCACGCGCATATCGGTCAGGCGGACGACGGGATGAAAGGACAGGCGATCCTCACGTGTCATCGTGCCGATGGTGACGGGCTTGCCGATCCGCGCCGACAATCGTGCCTCGATCCGATCCTTGAACATCCCCCAGGGGAAGGCCGCGAGCAGCAGGACAGCGAGCGCGAGCAATAGGACGAGGCCAGTCGCAATGCCGATGGCCCATCGCGATCCGTTTCTGGCGTTCATCCGGCGTCCCTCCCATCACCGGCCACAGCGCCGTATCGCGCCTAACGCACGACTGGCAGCAGGGTTCAGCTTCGCATCGGCGCACTACCGCTTGGAGCATTGCCGACCGATGCCGCCACGACGTCACAATCGATCGCTGACGGCATCCCTATCATCGCCTTATCCGATCGCCCGCAGCGCTTGCGCGAAGTCGGCGATCAGATCGTCGGCGTCCTCGCAGCCGATCGAGATACGCACCATATTATCGCCAATCCCCAGCGCCGCCTTGCGCGCGGCCGGGACTGACAGATGCGTCATCGCGGCGGGATGGCTCGCCAGCGTCTCGGTCCCGCCCAAGCTGACCGCCAGCTTGGCGATCTTGAGCGCATCGAGAAAGGCGAAGGCCTCCGCCTCGCCACCATTCAGATAGAGCGAGAAGGTCGATCCCGCGCCGGTGCAATGCCGCTCGTATATGTCGCGCTGCCGTTCGGTTTCGGGGAAGCCCAGATACACGATCTTCTCCACCTGCGGCTGGTCGCGCAGCCAGGCGCAGACCTTCGCCGCATTCTCGCCCGCCCGGCTCATCCGCAATTCCAGCGTCTCCAGACTGCGCATCAGCATCCACGCCGAATGCGGGTCGAGGATCGTGCCGATCGTATTGCGCATCAACCGAATCGTGGTGATCAGCGCGCTGGACCCCAGCACCCCGCCCGCAACCAGGTCGCTATGCCCCCCGGCATATTTGGTCAGGCTATAGATGACCAGATCCGCGCCATGGGCCAGCGGCTTGAGCCACAATGGCCCCAAAAATGTATTGTCGATCGCGATCGGCGGCACATGGTCTTCGCCCGCAAAGGCCAAGTCGCGCCGCGCAACCACCGCTTCGATATCGACCAGCACGTTGGTCGGATTGGCCGGGCTTTCCAGATAGATCATCGCGACGCGGCCCAGACCCTTGGCCTTCTCGATCACCGCGCCAATCTCGTCCTCGGTCGTACCGGCGGGGAAATCGAGCCACTGCACCCCGAATTTGCCCAATATCCGCCCGATCAACGACTCCGTCGCGGCATAGAGCGGCGCGCTATGGACGATCACATCGCCCGGCTGCACCATCGCCAGCAAGGTGGTGGCGATCGCCGACATGCCGCTCGAAAAGAGCAGCGCGTCCTCGGCCTCTTCCCACACCGACAGCCGATCCTCGGCAATTTCCTGGTTGGGACCATTGAAGCGTGAATAGACGAGCCCCTCCGATCCGCCCGGACGGATGCCCGTCACCCCCTCGAAATGCCGCTTGCCCGCCGCCGCGCTTTCGAACGCGAAGGTGGAGGTCAGGAAGATCGGCGGCTTCAACGACCCTTCGGACAGGGTCGGATCATAGCCATGCCCCATCATTAGCGTCGCGGGCTTCAGCTTGCGCCCGTCAATCTCCATGATCGGCGGCTTGGGACGACGGCGGTTGGATTCGACGCCCGTCAGATCGGCTTCGGTTTCGCCAGACATATCGTTGATCTCCTGCATGATGCGGCATCTGCTGCGCCGCTCTTGATGGCGGGATGGTAACGCAGGGGCAGGCGGAAGAGCCAGAGGGGAGCGACATAAAATTTTACCGACGTGGACTTAAATTACGCGACCGCGCCGTGCAGATCATGGCCGAATATCCACGCGCTGAGTCGCGGAGCGCGCGAAGGGTCGGCTATTCCCTCCGCGTCTCTGCGTCTCCGCGCGAACCCTTCTTCCTGCCCATGTCGTGACAGGCCTGGCTTAGCTCCCTACATCCCTCCTATGGATGCTCTCCCCACCGTGCTGGAAGACTGGTTCGCCGCCCGCGGCTGGGCGCCACGTTCGCACCAGCGCGCGATGCTCGCCGCCGTGCGCCGGGGCGATCATGCGCTGCTCGTCGCGCCGACCGGCGCAGGCAAGACGCTGGCGGGCTTCCTGCCGACCCTGGCCGACCTCATCGACCACCCGACCGACCGGCTCCACACCCTCTATGTCTCGCCGCTCAAGGCGCTGGCCGTCGACGTCCGCCGCAATCTGCTGACCCCGATCGAGGACATGGCGCTCCCGATCCGCGTCGAAACCCGCACCGGCGACACGCCGTCGGACCGCAAGGCGCGCCAGCGCGTCAAGCCGCCCCACATCCTCCTCACCACGCCCGAATCGCTCTCGCTGCTGCTCAGCTATCCCGACGCGGCCCTGATGTTCGCCGATCTGCAAACCGTCATTATCGATGAAGTCCACGCCTTCGCCACGCAGAAACGCGGCGATCTGCTCAGCCTGTCGATGGCGCGGCTGCAGACGATCAACCCCGCCCTGCGCCGCGTCGCTCTCTCCGCCACAGTGGCGGACGTCGATGCCTATCGCGCCTGGCTCGCGCCCGATGGCGATATTGACACGGTCGCGGCGGTGTTGGGGGAGGCGGGGGCGGAGCCCAACGTCACCATCCTCATCCCCGAAGGCCGCGTCCCCTGGTCGGGCCATTCGGGCAAATATGCCGCCAATCAGGTGATGGCCGAAATCGCCGCCCATCAAACCACGCTCGTCTTTTGCAACACGCGCGGCCTTGCCGAACTCATCTTTCAGGAACTTTGGTCCGCGAACGACGCCAACCTGCCCATTGCCATCCACCATGGCAGCCTGTCGATCGAAGCCCGACGCAAGGTGGAAAGCGCCATGGCCGACGGCAGGCTGCGCGCTTTGGTCGCCACGGCCTCGCTCGACCTCGGCGTCGATTGGGGCAATGTCGATTGCGTCATCCAGATGGGGGCACCCAAAGGCGCCTCGCGCCTGCTCCAGCGGATCGGCCGCGCCAACCACCGGCTCGATCAGGCGAGTGAGGCGATCCTCATCCCCGGCAACCGCTTCGAATATCTCGAAGCCCGCGCCGCCCTTGATGCCGTCGAGGCAGGCGAGCGCGATGCCGATGACTTTCGCGTCGGCAGCCTCGATGTGCTGGCCCAACATATTATGGGCCTCGCCTGCGCCGGTCCCTTCCACGAAGCCGCGATGCTCGCCGAAATCCAGTCCGCCACTCCCTATAGCGCGCTGACGCCCGACGCTTTCGCCAGTGTTCTGCATTTCATCGAAGGCGGCGGCTACGCCCTGCGCGCCTATGATCGGTTCAAACGGCTGGCGCAGGATGCGGACGGCACCTGGCGCGTTGCCCATCCCCGCTTCATTCAGCAGCATCGCCTCAACGCCGGGATCATCGTCGATCAACCCGCGCTCGCCGTCCGATTCGCCAATGGCCGCAAGCTCGGCACGGTGGAGGAGGGCTTTGCCGCGCAGCTTACACCCGGCGACAGCTTCTTCTTCTCCGGCATGGCGCTGGAAGTGGTCAAGATGGACACGACCGATCTGGTCGTCCGCGCCACCGCCAAACAGGCGCGCATCCCCAGTTGGGGCGGCAGCCGCATGGCCATGTCGACGCGCCTTGCCGACCGGGTCCGCGCCTTCCTCGCCAGCCCCGACCAATGGCATCGCTTCCCGTCCGACGTGCGCGAATGGCTGGACATGCAGAAACTCCGCTCGGTCCTGCCGCAACCGGGCCAACTGTTGATCGAAACCTTCCCGCACGAAGGTCGCCATTATCTCGTCTGCTACAGTTTCGAAGGCTCGAACGCGCACCAGTCGCTCGGCATGCTGCTCACCCGCCGGATGGAGAGCCAGGGTCTCATGCCCTTGGGTTTCGTTGCCAACGACTATGCGCTGGCCGTCTACGGCCTCAAGCCCGTCACTGACCCGCACAGCCTTTTCTCCGCCGACATACTCGACCATGAATTTGTCGATTGGGTCGAACAATCGAGCCTGCTCAAGCGTGCCTTCCGCGACGTCGCGGTCATCTCCGGCCTCATCGAGCGCCAGCATCCCGGCAAGCGCAAGACCGGGCGGCAGGTCGCTTTCTCCACCGACCTCATCTACGACGTGCTGCGCAAATATCAGCCCGACCATCTGCTGATCAAGGCCGCCTGGGCCGATGCCCGCGCGCGCATGACCGATGTCGGGCGGCTGGGCGACCTGATCGACCGGGCCGCCACGACCATGCTGCATATCACGCTCGACCGGGTCAGCCCGCTCGCCGTGCCCGTCCTCATCCTGATCGGCCGCGAGCAGGTCGCGCAAAGCGCGGCCGAGGATGCCTTGCTGATCGAAGCCGAAGCCCTGGTGGCGCAAGCCATGCGCCCGGACTGACTATTGCTGCGGCAATGATCGAAAATCCCACTATCTGAAAGCTAGATAAGCCGTTTCTCTTGCGGACCTTACGGGTCCATCCATCGTTTCCCAGTCCGAGGGGTGTCGATCGCCACGATCGACAAAACAACAGAGGAACCTGATCATGTCGAATTCACCGATTTCGGCCGCGCCCTTGCGCGGCCTGACCCTGGCTGCCGTCAGCCTGTCCGCGCTTGTCGGCGCACAGGCCTCAGCCCAGACCAGCACGCAGGTCGCCCCGCGCATGGCCACCGTCACCTTGCCCGCCGACGCCGGGCAGACCATGACCGTCCCGGCCGAAGCCGCGCCCGCGACCGTCCCCAACCTGACACGCGACAATGGTGCCCCGATCGGGGCCAACCGCAACAGCAAGACTGCAGGCGACCTTGGCCCGGTATTGCTCGAAGACACCACGCTGATTGAAAAGCTCGCCCGCTTCGACCGCGAACGCATTCCGGAGCGCGTCGTCCACGCCCGCGGCACCGGCGCGCATGGCGTATTCCGCGCTACCGCCGACATCAGCGACCTGACCCGCGCCTCGCTCTTCACATCGGGCAAGGAAACCCCGGTCTTCGTGCGCTTCTCCAGCGTCATCCACCCATCGGGCAGCCCCGAAGGCCTGCGCGATCCGCGCGGATTTGCCACCAAATTCTACACTGATCAGGGCAATTGGGATCTGGTCGGCAACAACCTGCCGATCTTCTTCATCCGCGACGCCATGCAGTTCCCGGACATGGTGCATAGCCTCAAGCCCTCGCCGGTCACCAACAAGCAAGACCCCAACCGCTATTTCGACTTCTTCTCGAACACGCCTGAATCCACCAACATGCTGACCCAGCTTTATTCGAACCTGGGCACGCCCTCCTCCTACCGCACCATGGACGGCAATGGCGTCCACGCCTTCAAGCTGGTGAATGCGCAGGGCAAGGTGACCTTCGCCAAGTTCCGCTGGATCAGCCGCCAGGGCGTCAAGAATCTGACCGGCAAGGATGCAGGCGCGGCCCAGTTCAACTTCCTGACCGATGACCTCTATCGCGAAGTCGGCAAGGGCAATTTCCCGACCTGGGATCTGATGGTCCAGACCATGTCGCCCGATCAGTTTGCGGGTCTCGACTATAATCCGTTCGACGATACCAAGGAATGGCTCGACGTCCCCTTCCGCAAGATCGGCGAGATGACGCTCAACAAGATGCCCGCCAATTATTTCGAGTTCACCGAACAGTCGGCCTTCGCGCCATCCAACATGGTGCCCGGCATCGAAGCCTCGCCCGACCGTATGCTCCAGGGTCGCCTGTTCAGCTATGCCGATACGCAGCGCTATCGCGTCGGCGCGAATGTCCTGCAACTGCCGGTCAACAAGCCGTTGGCCCCGGTGGTCAATAATTCGCAGGACGGCGTGATGGACGCGACCGGCTCGACCTCGAACGTCAATTATTTCCCGGCGATGGTACAGAAGCAGGCGGCTGCCGAATTTGGCCAGTCGACCTACACCATCAACGCGACGGTCGACACCAAGCCGATCGAGAAGACCAATAATTTCGCACAGGCAGGCATTTTCTACCGCGCGCTCTCGGCCAAGGACAAGGCCGACCTGATCGCCAACCTCGCGGGCGATCTCGGCCAGGTCACCTCCGACCGCACCCGCACCATGATGGTCAGCTATTTCTACCAGGCCGACAAGGATTACGGCACGCGCATCGCCAAGGCAGTCAACGTGCCCATGGCGGAAGTGACCAAGGCGGTCTCCGAATATGAAGCCGCCTATCCGCAACAACGCCTGACCGTGCGTTAAAACACCGTTCGCCCTGAGCCTGTCGAAGGGCCTTTCCTTCTTTCCCTATGCGAAGAAGGGAAGGGCTTCGACAGGCTCAGCCCGAACGGATCTTTTACACAATAAGGCTGACTAGCGATGCTCTCCCTCCTCCTCGCCACAGCGCTGGCCACTGCCTCGCCCGCGCCCGACGCGCTCCCCACCCCCGAACGCCGCCAGCAACTCCTGTTCGACGCCGCCCGGCTCGGCCGCACCGACATGATCGAACCCCTCGTCAAGGCAGGCGTCGACCTCAACGCCACCGATGCACGCGGCTTCACCCCGCTCATCCTCGCGGCCTATAATGGTCAGGCGGACACGCTCGACGCGCTGATCTCTGCCGGTGCCGACCCCTGCAAGCCCGACGAATCGCAGGGCAACACCGCGCAAATGGGCGTCGCCTTCAAGGGCCATGACGCGATCGCCGCGCGGCTTCTGACCGCAGGCTGCGACGTCAACGCCCGCAACAAGGCCGGGCAAACCGCGCTGATGATGGCCGCGCTCTTCGGCCGCAGCGCCCAGGTCGCGATGCTGGTCAAGGCCGGTGCCGACCCCGCGCTGGCCGACGCCTCCGGCCGCACCGCCAAAGCCGTCGCCCAGGGTCAGGGCAATGACGCGATGGTCAAACAGCTCGACGCCACGCCATAACCGCTCCGGGGCGGACATAGCGTACAAAACCTGTTCCACGTGAAACAGAAGATGGCGCTATTTCAGCATCTTCCGACCAGTCAAAGCGGACATAGGGCGACGTTGAACGGGGCGACGAACCACCCCCATCCAGCGTCATTTTCGCAAACCAATGTCCGCTTCGCTGTCCGCTTTACAGCCGGATGACGTGAAATCGAATCGTCATTGCGAGCGCAGCGAAGCAATCCATCGGCACCATAATGGATTGCTGCGCTGCGCTCGCAATGACGAAAAGGGGTGAGCCTCAAGTCGTCCGGCTCTACACGTCCAGATTGGCGACGTTCAGCGCATTATCCTGAATGAACTCGCGCCGCGGTTCGACGACTTCACCCATCAGCCTATCGAAGATGTCGTTAGCATCACTGATATCGTCCACCGTGACGCGCAGCATAGAGCGGTTGTCGGGGTCCAGCGTAGTTTCCCATAGCTGTTCCGCATTCATCTCGCCCAGCCCCTTATAGCGCTGGATGGCCAAGCCCTTGCGCCCGGATGCCAGAATCGCTTCCAGCAGTTCACTGGGGCGCGTGACCAGCGTGCCTTTGGTGGGCACCGCAGGCAGGTCGTCGTCGCCCGTCGCTTCGGCGGCCTGCGCGGCCTTGATCGTAATGAGGCGAGCCGGCGTCAGATAGCTGCCCGCATCCTCGGCGGCGATGCTGTGCAGCTTGCGCGCCTCGGCAGAGCCGATGAAGCCAGCCTCGATCATATGATGATCGGTTACACCGCGCCACAACCGCTGGAAATGGAAGCCGCCTTCTTCCGCGACGCTGCCGGTCCAGCGGCCTTCGGCATCCTGTGCACCCATCCACGCCACGGTCGCATTCAGCCGTTCGGCCTGGGCTGCGTGGCTCAGTTCCGGGTCGAGGGCACCATTCAGGCTGAGCGCCTCGATGATCGCCGGGTTGTAGCGGCGCGGCACATAGGTCATGACCGATCGCATGCGGATGGCATGTTCGATCAGGCTGCGCAGGTCGGGACCGGAGCGCAATGTGCCGCCATTTTCCAGCGCCATCGTGTCTACGCCATTATCGACCAGATAGCGTTCGAGCGCCGCCTCGTTCTTAAGATAGACTTCGCTGCGGCCGCGCGTTGCCTTGTAGAGCGGCGGCTGGGCGATGAAGAGATGCCCGCCTTCGATGATCTGGGGCATCTGCCGATAGAAGAAGGTCAAAAGCAGCGTGCGAATATGCGCGCCGTCGACATCGGCGTCGGTCATGATGACGATCTTGTGGTAGCGTAGCTTTTCCAGGTTGAAGTCGTCGCGAATGCCGGTGCCCATCGCCTGGATCAGCGTGCCGACTTCCTTGGACGAAATCATCTTGTCGAAGCGCGCGCGCTCGACGTTCAAAATCTTGCCCTTCAGCGGCAGGATCGCCTGATTATGCCGGTTGCGGCCTTGCTTCGCCGAACCACCGGCCGAATCACCCTCGACTAGGAACAGTTCGGACTTGGCCGGGTCGCGCTCCTGGCAGTCGGCCAGCTTGCCGGGCAGGCTGGCAATATCCAGCACGCCTTTGCGCCGGGTCAGTTCGCGCGCCTTCTTGGCGGCTTCGCGCGCGGCGGCGGCGTCGATCACCTTCTGGATGATCATCTTGCCATGCGCCGGATTCTCCTCCAGCCACTCGGCCATCTTGTCGGCCATCAGGCTTTCCAATGGCTGGCGCACTTCTGAGGAGACCAGCTTGTCCTTGGTCTGCGACGAGAATTTGGGATCGGGCAGCTTGACCGAGACGATCGCGGTCAGACCTTCGCGCATATCTTCGCCGGTCAGGCTGACCTTCTCCTTCTTCAACATGCCCGACTTTTCGGCATAATTGTTGAGGGTGCGGGTCAGCGCGGCGCGGAACGCCGCCAGATGGGTGCCGCCGTCGCGCTGCGGGATATTATTGGTGAAGCACAGCACATTTTCATAATAGCTGTCGTTCCACTCCAGCGCGACTTCGATGGTCACATTGTCGCGCGTGCCCGAAATGGCGATCGGCTCCGGCATCATCGCCGATTTATTGCGATCGAGATAGCTGACGAAGGCCGCGATGCCGCCCTCATAATAGAGTTCGACTGTCTTGCTTTCCTCATGTCGCGCATCCGTCAGGAACAGGCGCACACCGCTGTTGAGGAAAGCCAGCTCGCGATAGCGATGCTCCAGCTTGTCGAAATCATAGTCGGTGACATTCTTGAACGTGTCGGTCGAGAACATGAAGGTGACCTTCGTGCCCTTCTGTCCCGGCGCGGCCGGACCCAGCACCTTGAGCGGCGCTTCGGCATCGCCATGGCGGAACCGCATCCAATGCTCCTGCCCGTCGCGCCAGATGTTCAGCTCCAGCCAATCGGACAGCGCGTTCACCACGGAAACGCCCACGCCATGCAGGCCGCCCGACACCTTATAAGCATTGTCGTCCGACGTATTCTCGAACTTACCGCCGGCGTGGAGCTGGGTCATGATGACCTCGGCTGCCGACACGCCTTCCTCTGTATGGATGCCCGTCGGGATGCCGCGGCCATTGTCCATCACGCTGACCGATCCATCGGGATTCAAGGTGATGTCGATCCGGTCGCAATGCCCGGCCAGCGCCTCGTCGATCGCATTGTCGCTAACCTCGAACACCATATGGTGCAGGCCGCTGCCATCGTCGGTATCGCCGATATACATGCCCGGCCGCTTGCGGACCGCGTCCAGACCTTTCAGCACCTTGATGCTGTCGGCGCCATATTCGTTGCTGTTCGGGGAGTTTACGGGTTCTTCGCTCATAGCCCAGCCTATAGGGAAAGGCGGGCTGAAACTAAAGCGAAACATGGCCCCTTCCCCCCGCCTGTCTGCCGGTCTATCCCGCTATCCATGGTCCGTACACTTGCTCTCCTCCTGATGCTCGCCGCCTGTTCCGACCGGCGCGAAGTGCTGAACGAATTGCCCAACAGCACGCTGGCCGATGCGCCACGCGCTGAAGTCTCCGAAAGCCGCATGGACACGCCCGCCGCGCGGCCGGTGACGATCGGCGAAGACGGTCCTAGACTGGATGCCTGCGGGGGACTTGGGCAAGTGAGCCGCAGCGGGGCAGGGGGGCTGCCTTTGCTCGCCGCACCGTTCGCCGATGCCAAGGTGATCGCACAACTGCCAGAAGGCCAGCGCGCCTATATCTGCACCCGCAGCCTCGACCAGAAATGGCTGGGCGTCGTCGTGCAGCCGACACCTGCGCAAGAGGGCGAACCGGCGGGCGATTGCGGCGTGTCGTCGCCCGTGGACCGCAAACAACCCTATGACGGCCCCTGCGTCAGCGGCTGGCTCGCCAGCCCTTATATGCGGCTGATCGGCGGGTAGGATTGGGTTCACGCGGAGGCGCGGAGACGCGGAGAGGATGGGCCGTAAAGCCGCACATCCATCTTTCTACCGGGCCAAGCTGCAAAAGGCAGCAGACGACAGGTCTGGCTCGTCCCAATATCCCTCCGCGTCCCCGCGCCTCCGCGTGAACCCATTCACTCGATCCCTGTAAACACCAGCTTCTGCACCCGCCGCCCGGTATTGACCTCGGTCGTATAGATATTGCCTTCGCTATCCGTGTCGATGCTGTGCAGCCAGGTGAACTGCCCCGCCTGCCGCCCCACACGCCCAATCGCGCCCAGCACCGCATGCGTCTTGCGCAGCAAAATCCACACCCGCCCGTTCATCATGTCGGCGACATAGAGATAGGTCTGCTCCGGGTCGGGCGAGAAGGCGATGTCGGTCACCGTATGCGTGCCCCCGGTTTCCGGGGCAATCACCAGATCGCGCATGAAGGTCAGCGCCCCGTCCTGGCCGCGCTTGAACAATTGCGCCCGGTTGTTGTTGCGGTCGCACACATAGACATGCCCATCCTTCGTCGGCACCACGCAATGCACGATGTCGCCAAAGATATCGGCCTTGGGATTGGCCGCCTTGCTGGGGTCGACCGCATGGCTCTGGTCGAACGTGCCTTGACGGGTCGGCGCGATCGGCGGCTTGCCATAGGCGCCCCAGCGCCCCTTATAGCCATTGGTCCGCGCGTCGAAGCCAATCACCCGGCGGTTCACATAGCCGTCCGACACCAGCACCATGCCATCGACCTGATGCACGTCGGACGGATTGCCCAGCCGGTCGGTCGCATCATTACCCTTGGTCTCGCCCCGCTTGCCAAAGGCGCGCAGGAAATTGCCGTCCGCGCTGTAGTTCAGCACGACATGATCGTCCTTGCCATTGCCGCCGAACCAGACCGTATTGGCCTGATCGACGAATATGCCATGCAGGCTGGCGGGCCATTGGTTGACGCCATCGACCGTTGGCGCGCTCGCCGCGCCGCCCCAGCCGCCCATATACGTGCCATCCTTGCCGAACCGCACCACCGGCGGCGCAGGCTTGCAGCAGACCGCGATCGGCGGCGTCTGCGCGAGGCCCGTGTCGGTGCCGGTCAGCGAATGGGGTCGATGCACCACCCAAACCGAATCGTCCGGCCCCACCGCGACGCCGCTCACCTGCCCCAGCAACAGGTCGTCCGGCATCGTCGGCCAGGCGGCATCCACCTTGAAACGCGGCATTTTCGTGCCAGTCGGCGCAATCTGCTCGAACGCCAGCGGCGACAGCGCGGGCGGCGAGGGGGCGGCGGCACCCAGCATCAAAAGAAGGGCGCAGGCAAGGACGGGGCGCATGGGGGCAGGCTCCTGGGATCAACGGGTTGGCGGGATCATGCCCATCTGATCCGGCAGGTCAACGGCGCAGGCAGGTTCGCTGCAACTGGCCTTTCCCATCAGGGCCATTGCGCGGTAAATGGCATCGCATTGCCCCCCAAATGGAACGCTACGCCATGTCCACTTCGCATCTTCGCCCGCCCTCGCTGCTGCGCCTGCTCGGCGCATGGCGCGCGCTCGATAGCGCCCAGCCCGCCTATCGCCAGCTCGCGCAGGCTTTGCGGATGCTGGTGCTGGACGGCCGGATCGGCCTCAACGTCCGCCTGCCCGGCGAGCGCGAACTGGCCGCCGCGCTGGGCCTCAGCCGCACGACCATCGCCGCCGCTTTCGATCGGCTGCGTGACGAAGGCTATCTCGA
Source organism: Sphingobium sp. MK2 (assembly GCF_040170545.1). Taxonomy (NCBI): domain Bacteria; kingdom Pseudomonadati; phylum Pseudomonadota; class Alphaproteobacteria; order Sphingomonadales; family Sphingobiaceae; genus Sphingobium; species Sphingobium sp. MK2. The sequence goes on along the minus strand of NZ_JAZDXA010000021.1, from coordinate 14,607 downwards.
AAGCCGCCAGGGGTCAGGCAGCGTCACCCGCCTGCCGCCCGGCGACGCGCCCGCACAGCCAGGCCACGATGACATCGCCAGCGGCGGCAACCTCCTGAACTGGACCCATGCCGCGCTCCCCGCTGCGCCCGGCGTGGCGCGCGCCTATGCCGCCGCGCTCGACGCGCTGCCTGCGCATCTGGGCGACCTTGGCTATGATCCGCTCGGCCTTCCCGTGCTGCGCCGCGCGATCGCCGCCGATTATGAACGGCGCGGTTGCCCGACCAGCCCGGACCAGATCATCGTCACCAACGGCGCGCAGCAGGGTTTTTCCTTGCTGCTCCACTGGCTCGCCGGGCCGGGCGACCGCGTCGTCATCGATCATCCGACCTATCATAATGCGATCCAGGCGTTGCAGCGCGCCCATGTCGTGCCGGTGCCCGTGGGCCTCCCCACCCAGGGCTGGGATATCGACGCGATGGATGCGGCCTTCCGTCAGACCGCCCCGCGCTTTGCCTATATCATCGCCGATTTCCACAACCCCACCGGACGCAGCATGGACCCGGCCACCCGCCGCGCGCTGGTCGCCGTCGCCGCGCGCAGTCACACGCCGCTGGTGATCGACGAGACGATGGCGGCGATGGGCCTCGATTTCACCGCCCCGCCGCCGGTCGCGCTGCACGACCCGTTGGGGCGGCAGGTCATCACCATGGGTTCGGCCAGCAAAATCTATTGGGGCGGCCTGCGCACCGGCTGGATTCGCGCCGACCCGCAGACGATCGCCGCGCTCGCCCGCCTGCGCACGACGACCGATATGGCCAGCCCGGTGCTGGAACAGCTCGCTGTCGCGCATCTGCTCGAAGCGGGCGAGGGGCTTGGCACCCGCGCCGCCATGCTGCGCGACCGGCGTGACCATCTGCTCGGCCTTATCGACCGGCATCTGCCCCATTGGCGGGTCGAAGCCCCCGCTGGCGGCCTGTCGCTCTGGGCGCAACTCCCCCGCGCCGAAGCCACTGCGCTCGCGGCGCTGGCCGAAAATCTGGGCGTGCGCGTCGCGCCGGGACCGCGCTTCGGCGTCAGCGGCGCGTTCGAACGCTTCCTGCGGCTGCCCTTCACTCTGTCCGAAGAGCAACTCGCGACCGGCGTCGAACGCCTCGCCGAAGCCGACGCCCGCCTCCACGCCCGCCTGCCCAGAAGCCGCGATTCGCTGGCCCTCGCCTTGGAAGCGGACCGATTGATCTGAGGGGGCCAGCCGCGCTCACCCACAAAAAAGGCCGCGCAGGTCACCCCGCGCGGCCTCCTAATTCGCTCAAACCTTACAGCCTTACGCTGTCTTCGCCGCCTGATAGCGGGCGATCGCTTCCAGGGTGATCTGCTTGGCGTCTTCCGCCCCGCCCCAGGTGCCGATGCGGACCCACTTGGTCTTTTCCAAGTCCTTATAGTGGGTAAAGAAATGCTCGATCTGCTCCATCACGATGCCGGGCAGGTCGTCCTTCTCGCTGATGTCGGCATAATAAGGGAAGGTCTTGTTGTCGGGGACGCACACCAGCTTTTCGTCGCCGCCAGCTTCGTCTTCCAGGTTCAACACCGCAATCGGGCGCGCACGCACGACCGCACCGGGGACGAAGGGCGAGCGTGCGATGACGAGCGCGTCGAGCGGATCGCCATCGGGCGAGAGCGTGTGCGGCACGAAGCCATAATTGGCGGGGTAGCGCATCGGCGTATGCAAAATGCGGTCCACGAACAGCGCGCCCGACGCCTTGTCGAATTCATATTTCACCGGCTCGCCGCCGACCGGCACTTCGATGATGACGTTCAGGCTGTTTGGCGGATCGTCGCCCACCGGGATCAGTTCGATATTCATGGAAACGCCTTTTGCTACGATGATGCGCTACGGGTGATTATGTTCTCGGCTTGAGCAGTCGGTCGAGACTGCCTTCACCCTCTCCTGTCTTTTCGAGGCGCGGATAGCGCAGCCCGCCCGAATAATCGAGTGACAATGTGCGGTAATATTTATCTTGGCGTAGGATGATCTGGATCGGCTGCTTGGCCTTGATTGCCGCCTTCCACACGTCGCCGGAAAATTCGTCGCCATTGACCGCCAGGATCTTGGCACCGATCACCAGCCCCGCCTTGAACGCCGCGCTGTCCCAGATGACGGCGCTGATCTCGCCGTCATTCTTGACGATCGCGCCCAGGCCAAAGCTCTGGTCGACCATCTTGTTCGCGCCCTCGGCCGCCTTGGTGATGGCGTTCGGCTCATCCCCATAGACCAGATTATAACCGCCCAGGATGAAGCCGCCCTTGGGCGTTTCCTTGGTCGGGCTGTCGACATAGGTGCGGAAGAAACCCGCCCAGTCATAGGGCGCGATGCCGTTGAGCGTGTCGATCACCTCCTGGCGATTATAGACGAGCTGGCCCCAGTCGCCCGGCTTCACGCCGAAGAAAGCCTTGGCGAAATCGTCCAGCCCCTTGGTGCCGCGCGTCGCCTTCGAAATGATCGCATCGGCCTCCAGCCAGATCATCAGGCCTTCGTTGTAATAATCCTCCGACCGCTGCCAGCTGGCCCAGCCCTTGGGCCGCCGCGCGGAGATGATCGGGTCATGGGTGGTGTCTTCCATCGGCCGCCATTGCCGACCGACGGCAGTGTCCAGCTTGGCCGCGATCTGCGCATAGGCGTCGAGCGTTTCCTGCTTGGTGAACATCCCCGACCGGGCACCCAGCACATAGCCCCAGAACTGCGTCTGCCCTTCATAGACCCACAGCAGATTATCCTGCATCGGCGTGCGGAAATCGGGGGTCCACAATAGGTCCGGGCGGCGGAACTTGCCGTCCCAGCTATGGGTGAATTCATGCGGCAACAGGTTGCGGTCCAGCAGCGCCTCGCCCGACTCCCATTTCTTGAAATAGCCCGGCTCGACCTGATTTTCCGAGGAGCGATGATGCTCTAGGCCAATGCCGCCCATCTCGTCGGTCAGCGCCAGCAGGAAATCATAATGGTCGAAATGATAGCTGCCGAACAGCGCGCCCGCCTCATCGACCAGCTTCTTATGCTTGGCCATCTGTTCGGGTTTGTATTCCAGCTCGTCGGCATCGTCGGCGACGATGTTGAGCGTCACATTCTTGCCCAGGTCCACCGCCTTGAAATAGCGGCCCGCAAAGACTGGCGAATCCTGCAACGCTTCATAATCGATCGTCTCATAGGCGATGCTGTCGCCGCTCTTGGTGCCACGCAACGCGGTCGCCGCCTGCCAGCCCGCCGGATAGGTGACGGTCGCCTGCACCGGAATCTGCCGCGTATAATAGCCCGCCGGATAGAGCGAGACGCTTTCCCATTGGATGTTCAGCATCTTGGGCGTGATGACGACGCGGCCCTGATTGGGCTGGGTCGCCGACAGGAACTGGAATTGTGCCACGACTTCGCGCGCGCCCTGCGGCACGTCGATGACGAAGCCGAAGACGTTGAGCGGATCGCGCGTCCACGCCACCGGCTGGCCATTGGCGGTGATGGTCAGCCCCGTCAGCTTCTCGATCTGCCCGCGCGGCGCGTGATTACCCGGCAGCCAGGCAGGCATCAGCAGCGTCATCGGCCCACTGGTCGCCACGGGAATCGTTTCCTTCACGCGGAATATACGCTGGGTCGTGTCGCTGGCATCGACCTCCAACTTGATGGTGCCACCGGGATAGGGCACGTCCTTGGGGGCAGGGGTCGCGTCATTGACGGGCAAGGCGGTCGGCTTGGACCGGATCGCCTCCTGCGCGAAAAGGGGGCTGGCAATCGCGGTCGAAAGGCCCGTTGTCAGGAAAAGGGCGGCAGCAAGGCTGCGGATCATGAACATCTCCGAAAATGCAGTTTGGGCCGGACGGCCCTCATGCCCGCACAATGGCGTCGCTACGCGGGCGCGTCCACCCCTTGATGCAGACGCATAAAAAGCGCGTTTCCTTGGGGGCCAATTGCGGTTAAAGGCCCATCCCCATGGCTAAAATCGAAACGCCGCGTCCGGTACGCGGCACGCAGGACATGCTGGGCGGCACCACGGAAGCGTTCCAGGAACGCTTCGCGCATGTGGTCGCGACCTTCGACCGGGTGCGCAAACTCTACGGCTTTCAACGTGTCGAAGTGCCGGTGTTCGAATCCACTGCCGTCTTCGCCCGGTCGCTCGGCGAAAGCACCGACGTCGTGTCCAAGGAAATGTACACGTTCGAGGATCGCGGCGGGGACAGCATCACCCTGCGCCCCGAATTTACCGCCGGGATCAGCCGCGCCTATATCACCGAGGGCTGGCAGCAATATGCGCCGCTGAAAGTGGCGACCCACGGCCCCCTGTTCCGCTACGAGCGCCCGCAAAAGGGTCGCTTCCGCCAGTTTCACCAGCTCGACGCCGAAATCATTAGCGCGGCCGAGCCGGGCGCGGACGTGGAATTGCTGGTCATGGCCGACCAGTTGCTCAAGGAATTGGGCATTGATGACGGCGTGACGCTGACGCTCAACACGCTGGGCGATGCCGCCAGCCGCGACGCCTGGCGCGCCGCGCTGATCGCGCATTTCGAGGCGCATCGCGGGGAGTTGTCGGAAGACAGCGTCGATCGCCTGCAGCGCAACCCGCTCCGCATCCTCGACAGCAAAGACCCGCGCGACCGCCCGGTCGCCGACAGCGCGCCCGACATCGACGCCTATCTGACCGACGAAGCCCGCAGCTTCTTCGACAAGGTGACCAGCGGCCTGGATGCCGCTGGCGTGGCCTGGGAACGCAACGCGCGCCTCGTGCGCGGCCTGGATTATTACCGCCACACCGCGTTCGAATTCGTCACCGATCGGCTAGGTGCGCAAGGCACGGTGCTGGGCGGCGGGCGCTATGATGGGCTGATCGAAAATCTGGGTGGTCCCGCGACGCCTGCGGTCGGCTGGGCAGCGGGGATCGAGCGGCTGGCGATGCTGGTAGATGCGCCGGAGGTTGAACGGCCGTCGATCGCGATTATTCCAAGATCAGAAAGCTTGGAAGGCCGGGCCATCCGAGCAACAGCACTACTGCGTTCAGCAGGTTACGCTTGCTCCTTAGCCTTCAAAGGTAACCTGAAGCGAAGGGGAGAACTAGCGAACAAGGCAGGCGCTGTAGCCAAGCTGTTCATTGGCGAGCCGGACGGTGTTGGTTCACCGCTCGAATTCAGCTTTTATAACACGACTCTGAATAATCAGGAGCAAGACTCTTTCGTTAGAGATGCGCTGGAGGTTCTCGGCCCAGAGTTTGGTTGGCAGGTGGGTACGCAGGGCTGGTCCCGCTAATGCACATCTCGCCTGAACGCGCACCCCCACCCCCGTTCGCTCTGAGCTTGTCGAAGGGCCATTCTTCTTCTGCCTGCAAGAAAGGACGGGGCTTCGACAAGCTCAGCCCGAACGGGTTTGAGGTGGGGGCCTAATGCACATCTCGCCTGAACGCATCGCGCAGATCGAGGCGCGCCGGGATGAGGTGCAGGCGTCGATGACGCGCGCCGACCTCGCGCCCGATGCGTTCGTGCGCCTGTCGAAGGAATATGCCGAGATCGAGCCGGTCGCTCGCGCCGCGCATGAAGTGCGCCGCCTGCGGCAGGAACTGGCCGCGCTCGACTATATGGCGGGCGGGGTCGATGCCGATGCCGACCCGTTGATGCGCGAAATGGCGCAGGAGGAAATGCAGCTCCTCAAAAGCCAGCTGCCGCAGGCCGAACGCGCGCTGGCGCTGCAACTCCTGCCGCGCGACTCCGCCGACGCGCGCCCCGCCATGCTGGAAATCCGCGCCGGAACCGGCGGCGACGAAGCCGCGCTGTTCGCAGGCGACCTCTTCCGCATGTATCAGCGCTATGCCGATACGCAGGGCTGGAAGATGGAGCAGATGACGGCCAATGCGTCGGAAGCGGGCGGTTTCAAGGAAATCGTCGCCTCCATCACCGGCACTGGCGTCTTCGCCAAGCTCAAGTTCGAAAGCGGCGTCCACCGCGTCCAGCGCGTCCCCGTCACCGAAAGCGGCGGGCGCATCCACACCAGCGCGGCGACCGTCGCCGTCCTCCCCGAACCGGAGGAAGTCGACGTCCAGATCGCCGATGGCGACCTCAAGATCGACATTTACCGCGCCAGCGGAGCAGGCGGCCAGCACGTCAACACCACTGACTCCGCCGTCCGCATCACCCATTTGCCCAGCGGTCTTGTGGTGATCCAGCAGGATGAGCGCTCGCAGCACAAGAATAAGGCCAAGGCGATGCAGGTGTTGCGCGCGCGCCTCTACGAAGCCGAACGCCAACGCACCCAGAGCGAACAGGCCGGCGCGCGCAAGGCGATGGTCGGGTCGGGCGACCGTTCCGAACGCATCCGCACCTATAATTTCCCCCAAGGCCGCGTCACCGATCACCGCATCAACCTGACGCTGCACCGCCTGCCCGAAATCCTCGAAGGGCCGGGCCTCGCCGAAGTCATCGACGCGCTGATCGCCGAAGACGAAGCCGCCCGCATCGCCCAACTGGACGGGGTGGGGTGAGCATCGCCCCTGCGCTGCGCGAGGCTACGGCCCGTTTGCGCGCGACCAGCGACACAGCGCGGCTCGACGCCGAATTGCTGATGGCCCATGCGCTCGGCCTCTCGCGCGCCGACATGCTGCTGCGCCAGCGCGACCTGGCGGTCCCCGCCACTTTCGCCGCATTGCTCGACCGCCGCCTGAACGGCGAACCGATCGCCTATATCAGCGGTACGCGCGATTTCTGGACGATCAGCCTGACCGTCACGCCCGACGTGCTGATCCCGCGCCCGGACAGCGAAACGCTGATCGAAGCGGCAGTCGCGCATTTCGCGCGACATACCCCTGCGTCCGTCCTCGACCTTGGCACTGGCTCCGGGGCCCTCCTCCTCGCAACCCTGCGCGAATGGCCGACCGCGCAAGGGGTGGGGATCGACGCCTCGCCCGGCGCGCTCGCCGTCGCGCAGGGCAATGCCGCGCGGCTGGGCCTGGCGACGCGCGCGCAATTTCGCCTGGGCGATTGGGGGCAGGGGGTGGACGGCCCGTTCGACCTCCTCCTCATCAACCCGCCCTATATCGCCCGCGATGCGGCGCTGGCGGGCGATGTGCTGCGCGAACCGGGCAGCGCGTTGTTTGCGGGCACCGAAGGCCTGGACGATTATCGCCGCATCATCCCCGACCTGCCGCGCCTGATCGCGCCGGGCGGCATGGCCGCGATCGAGATCGGCCACGATCAGCGCGTCGCCGTCACCGCGTTGCTGGAGGGGGTCGGCCTCGCCGTACGGCCCTTGCGCGATCTGGCCGGGCTGGACCGCTGCCTGGTCGCTACGCGATGATTGATGACGATAAAGCCGAATTTGCTTGGTTTATCTTATGAAAGCCATTACATCGGGGTCAGGAACAGCAGGCTCCGGCGACATGATCTTATTAGGTCATTGATGGAAAAGCTGTTTTCTAGCTCCTTAAAGTCATGATGGCGCTGCTGCGCGGCACCTCTGGCATTGGACGGCATAGGCCAGATAATGGCCTATGTCCTGCGGAGCTATATCCGGCCCGATGAGCGGGTCGCGCTAAGGGATGGCGACGGAACAGTGTTTTCAGCCAAGGTTATGACAGCGAACACAAGGATCATATCTTGATCAACAACCGGCAGGCCGGTCGCCGCAATCGCGGCCGGAATAATAACGGACGTCCCAACACCAACAATCGGGGCGGGGGTGGTGACAGCGGCAACCGCATCGACAATCGCGCCCGTGGCAATGCGACCCAGCTTCTTGAAAAATACAAGAATATGGCGCGCGATGCCCAGATGTCGGGTGATCGGGTCAACGCCGAATATTATCTCCAGTTCGCTGATCATTATTTCCGTGTCCTGGCCGACAACCGCGCCCGGCAGGAAGAGCAGCAGCAGGGCCAACCCCAGCGCCAGCGTCACCCTGACCAGAATTTCGACGAGGATGGCGATGATTTCGAGGGCGTCGCCGACGGCGTCGACGAATTCCGCACCGACAATTCGTCCTACGACCGCACGCCGCGCGAACAGCCCGGCTATGATCGCGCCCCGCGCGAACAGAATGACCGTAACGATCGCAATGACCGCAATGACCGTGCCCCGCGTGAGCAGGGCGATCGGCCCCAGCGCGATTATGCCGATCGGGGACAACGCGACCAGGGCGACCGTCCGCAACGCGATCAGGCCGACCGCGCCCCCCGCGAGTTTGGCGACCGCGCCCCGCGCGACCAGCATCGCCGCCAGGACGAACCGCGCGAGGACCGCAATGCCCGTCGCGACCGTCCACGGCGCGATCGCCCCGTCGCTGCCGAATCGCAGGCCCCGGTAGAGCAGGCCGCCCCCGCGCCGCAGCCCGTCGTTGAACAGGCCCCCGCGCCGCAGCCCGAAGCCGAAGCGCCGCGTCCCCGCCGTGGTCGCCCGCGCAAGGTCGTGCCCGAAGCCGAACAGGCAAACGAAAGCCTCGACCTGGCCGTGCTGCCGCCCGCCATCGGTCGCGCCGACAATGACGGTGAAGCCGAAGCGCCCAAGAAGCGCACGCGCCGCACCCGTCCCGCGACGGAAGCGGCCGAATAAAGCCGCACAGAAAAAGGGGATGGCGCAGCCCATGCGCCATCCCCTTTTTCATGCCCGCTTTCCAAGCCCGCTGCGATCCGGCACAAGAGCCCGGCGTTCCGACCGGAGAGATGCCGCCATGCCCCGCTTGTTCCTGCTTGCGCCCCTGCTCGCTCTCCTGCCCGCCGCCGTACTGGCGCAGGACGCGACAGACCCGACCGCTGCCTCGGCGCAAGGCGATGTGGCCGTCACCATCTACAATAATAATCTCGCACTGGTGCAGGATGTGCGCCAGCTTGCCATCCCCGCCGGGGTCAGCCGCATCGAATTTCCCGATGTCTCGGCGCAGATCCGTCCCGAAACCCTGTCCTTTGCCGCCGACGGCGCGTCGATCGTCGAACAGAATTTCGACTTCGATCTTCTGTCCCCCGCCAAGCTGATGGAAAAGGCGATCGGCCGCACCGTCACCATCGTCCGCACCAATCCCGCCACCGGCGCGGAACAGCGCGAACAGGCCAAGGTGCTGAGCGTCCAGGGCGGCGTCGTGCTGCAGATCGGCCAGCGGATCGAAATTTTGCGCGATGATGGCCTGCCGGTGCGCGTCATCTTCGACAAGGTGCCCGCCAATCTGCGTGCCCGTCCGACCCTGTCGGTCACAGTGGACAGCGCCCGCGCGGGCACGCGCGCGGCCTCGCTGCGCTATCTGACGCCGGGTCTTGGCTGGGCGGCGGATTATGTTGCGCTGTTCGATGCCAAGGCCGGGCGGATCGACGTGCAGGGCTGGGTCACGCTCACCAACAATAGCGGCACCAGCTATGACAATGCCCGCACCCTGCTGGTCGCGGGCAGTGTCGGCCAAAGCCAAGGCGGCTATCGCCCGCAACGCTCGACCGCCATTCGCCGCGCCGGAACGGAAACCGCCCCGCGCGAGCAACTGGGCGATTTCTACCTCTACCCCATCGCCGCCCGCACCCGCATCGCCGACCGCCAGACCAAGCAAGTGAGCTTTCTCGACGTGCAGGCCGTGCCCGCCCGCGCGGGCTATGCCTATCGCAACGGCTGGCTCGCCAGCAGCGAAGAGCCGCAAAGCGTCCGCAGCGTCGTGCATTTCTCGACCGCGCGGTCAGGCGGCCTTGGCGACGCGCTGCCCGCCGGCACGGTGCGCTTCTATATGAAGGACGCAGGCGGCGCGCCGCAATTCATCGGCGAGAACCAGGTCGATCATACGCCGATGGGCAGCGACCTGGCGCTCGCCACCGGCGATGCCTTCGACGTGAAGGTCAAGCCTGTCGTGGAACAGCGCGAGCGTGTTTCGAACAGCAAATGGCGCAGCCATATGCGCTACGACCTCAGCAATGCGAAGGATCAGCCGGTCACCGTCGAACTGACCCAATCGGGCCTCGACTTCGCCTTTGACGATACCCGCATCGTCAGCGAAAGCCTGCCGTCCCAGCGGATCGACAGCAATAGCGCGCGCTGGCAGGTGACCGTGCCCGCCAATGGCACCACCAGCCTCACCGCCATTTTCGAAACCCGCTACTGACGGCCCGCGCATGCGCCGTTGGCTGATCCTGCTGCTGCTCGCGATGACGGGCGCGCCCGCGTCTGCGCAGACGCTGATCGTCTCGCCCGGCGCGCAATCCCGCTCGGTCACTGTCTATCGTGATCCCCAACGCGGCGAGGGGAGCATCAATGCCCGCTTCCCCACCGGCTTCGCGCTCGTCACCGAACAGCGTCGCATCACCCTTCCACCCGGCGATGCGACCATCCGCTTCGAGGGCGTGGCCGATGGCATGATCGCCGTCAGCGCGGCGGTGACCGGCCTGCCCGGCGGCGTCATCCAGAAAAATCGCGACGCCCGGCTGCTGTCGCCCGCCAGCCTGACGCTCGGCGCGCTGGGCAAGCCGGTGCGTCTGCGCCGTACCGACCCCGCGACCGGCAAGGTGGTGGAGCAGGACGCCATCATCCGCTCCACGCCCGACCAGGCGCTCGTCATCGAAAGCGCGGATGGGGTGGAGGCGTTGCGCTGTTCGGGCCTGCCCGAAACGCTGATCCATGACAGCGTGCCGTCCGACCTGTCCGTCACCCCCACCTTGTCGATCGACACGCAGAGCGATCGGGCGACGCGGGCCGATGTGACGCTCACCTATCTCACCACCGGATTCGATTGGGCCGCCGACTATGTCGCCCGAATCGCGCCGGACGGGCAAACGCTCGACCTGTTCGCCTGGCTGACGGTCGCCAACGGCAACAGCGTCGCCTTTCCCGACGCGCGGTTGCTGGCGATTGCGGGACGACTCAACCGCACGTCGGATTATGACGCGCTCGGACGCGCGCCGGACGCGCCCCCGCTTTACCTGAGCTGCTGGCCCGAACCGAGTTATGAGGGCGAAGATGACGAGATGGCATATGGCTTGGCTCCCCCGCCACCGCCGCCCCCTCCGCCACCCCCGCCGATGATGGCGGCCCAGGAAATCATGGTGACGGGTCGCCGCGTCGCGACGCAGGAGGAACTGGGCGACCTCAAACTCTATCGCGTCCCCATGACGGTCGATCTCAACCCCAACGGCCAAAAGCAGGTGGCCCTCCTGCATCAGCGCGCCATCGCCTTCACCACCCTCTACACCGCGCGGCTATCGGCGCAGGGCGAGGCCAGTGAGGGCGGCCCGCTCACCCGCACGCTGCGCTTCACCAATCGGCGCGAAAGCGGGGCAGGGGTGCCGCTGCCGTCCGGCGGACTTTCGCTGTTCGCGATGCGCGGGGATGAATCGCTGTTGCTGGCGCAAGCGCGGATGCGCGATCAGGCGATCGGCGACAAGGTGGAGATCGCGGCCGGGCAAAACCCGCACTTGCGCTACGAACGGTCCTTCGATGACAAAACGCAGCGCTATGGTCTTCGGCTGATCAATAGCGGCACCGAACCACTGTTCGCGGAAATCATCATGCAGGATGACGAAGCCAACCGACTCGTCGGATCGCGCCCGCGTCTCGTCCGTCGCGACGGGGCTTGGCTCTGGACGGTTACCGTGCCCGCGCAGGGAACGGCCCATCTCGACTATCGTCTGCGGACGCCCCGCTGACGATCAGATCGCGGGCAAAGGGCGCGGCCGGTGATTCTCGTCCAGCGCGACGAAGGTGAACAGCCCGTTGGTCAGATCGACCTGCTCCTGCTCCGCCCCGCGCGTCGCCACCACATCAATGCGGATAGCGAGCGACGTCCGCCCGCGCCGCTCCTCATGGGCATAGACCGACACGACATCACCCAGCAGAATCGGCGTGATGAACTTCATGCCCTCGATCGCGACCGTGGCCACAGCCCCCTGCGCGATTCGATGCGCGACGATGCCGCCTGCTATATCCATCTGGCTCAGCACCCAGCCGCCGAAAATATGCCCATTGGCATTGATATCGGCGATGCGCGGCATCACACGCAACACCACATCGTCGCGCTTCTCAGTCATCCAGCGGCACCTCGTCCTTCAGCCGGTCCATCACCTGCTCGTCATGGCCGGTGCCATGCGAAAGAAAGGCGAGCGCCATCAGCCCCGTCCCCAGCATGAAGGTCAGCCACACCCCTAATATGGTCGCAATGATCATATGGATCGGCATAGTTTCCGACCGATAATAGAGAAAGAGCAGCGCCAGCGCGGTGCAGGCGGCTCCCCCCAGCGCCATCCACGCCATGATGCGGCGAAACCGTGTCCAGGCCACGGCGGCGATCTGCGGATCATCGAGCGCTTGCTTGCGTGTCATCCCTTTTCTTTGGCCCGCGAAAGTGGGATCATCAAGCGCCTGAACCAAATTATAGGGCAGAAGGAGAGCAGCCATGACGATTGCAGCGATTTTGCGGGGCAAGGGGGGCGATGTCGTCCAGGTGCGGTCCACCGATACGGTGTTGTCCGCTGTCCAATTGCTCGCCGATCGGCGAATCGGCTGCGTCCCCGTGGTCGATGATGGCGAAGTGGTCGGCATCTTTTCCGAACGCGACCTCGTCTATCGCGTGGCGACCGATGGCGCGGCGGCGCTCGACCACCCGGTGGGCGACCTGATGACCTCGCCCGCCATCACCGTGGATGACAAGATGCCGGTCATCCATGGCCTCTCGCTGATGACCAAGCGGCGCATCCGCCATCTGCCGGTCGTGGTCGATGGCCAGTTGGTCGGCCTGATTTCGATCGGCGATCTGGTGAAATTCCGCATCGACAGCATCGAATCGGAAGCCAGCGCGCTCCGCGACTATATCCAGACCGCGTAAACAGGCGGCTCGCGCCCTTGGTTCAGGCCGGTGCCTGGGCCGGGGGTGCGCGCCGCACCACCAGCGCGACCAGTTCCATCACCGTGGCGCGCGAACACAGCATCAATGCCGCGAGGAAGGCGACGCCGCCCGTCGGCACCAATATCGCGAGCCGGATCGGTGCGGCCAGCGCCGGCAGCAGAAAATCAACCGCCATCACGACACCCGCCATCAACACCGAACAGCCCAGCGCCGGTGCCGCCGCGCGGACCAGATCGGTGAGGCGCAACCCCATCGGCGCGCCCGCCAACCGCGCGGTGATCGCGGTCAGAATCGGAAAGGCACCCAGCCACGCCCAGGCGAGGCCAATCGCGCCGAATTTGATGCCGATCAGAAAAGACACCGGCATCAGCACCGCACCGACCGCCGCGACTCGCGCCGTGGTGCCGGGTCGGCCCAGCGCATTGCTCACCGGCGCGAACATCACCTGCACCGTCATGAACGGCATGGCGAGCGCGAGAATCGCCACGAAGGGCGCCATCTCCAGCCATTTCGCGCCGAACAGTGTCTCGACCAACGGCTCGGCCGTCACCGCCATCCCCAGATAGACCGGGCAGGAAATCAGCAACAGCAACCGCACTGCCTTGCAGAAGGACCAGGCGACGCGCGACGGGTCTTTCTGCATACGCGCGTAAGCAGGGAAGGCGACATCGTTGAGTGGCGGGATGAATTTGCTGACGAATATCTGCGTCAGGAACAGGGCTTCGGCATAGAGCCCAAGCTGATGCGGCTCCAGCACCCGCCCGCCAATGAAGATATCCGCCTGACTCTGCGCGATCCAGAAAAGCTGGCCACCCAGCAATGACGCGCCATAAGTCACCATCGCCCCGGTCCCGCGAAAATCGAAACTGGGAATCGGCCGGAAACCCGTCGCCACTATATAGCCCAGCCCCTTGATCCAGAATCCCGCGATCGGCGCGAACACCAGCGTCCACACGCCCCAATCGGACAGCGCCCCATAGAGCGCAACGGCCGCCGAGGCGAAGGCCGCGATCAGGTTGACCAAGGCAGGCCGCTTGAAATCCAGCGCCCGTCCCATGATCGCTTCGGGAATCGAGATGAAGGGCGTCGAGAGATAGAGCAGCGCCTGCACCCGCAGCAGGTCCGCGACCATCGGCTGGTCATAATAGTCCGCCGCGATCGGCGCGATCGCCAGTTGCAACGCGGCCAGTGCGCCATTGAGCAACAGCATGATGCCAAATGCCTGCCGCAGCCGATGCGGCGTCACCGAATCGGACTGGACCAGCGCACTCACCAGCCCATAGCCATTCAAGAAGGTCGCGAAGTTCAGGATCACCTGCGTCATGGCGAACAGGCCATAGTCCGCCGGATCGAGCAGGCGTATGACTGCCAGGGTCACGACCCAGCTCATCATCTGCGAGACGATCTGGCTGCCGGAGCGCCAGAAGATCGCGCTTCTTATGCGCGCGCCGAACCCCGCGTCATTCGCGTCGGCATCCTGCAAACTCATTCTCTCTGTCACCCTTGACCATGGCCGCCGTCGAACCGGGTCTAGCCTGTAACCTGCAAAAATTTCTGAAACAAAAATGCAAAAAGCATTTGACGGGTCAGGCCTCCCCCCTTAGAGGCGAGTTCACCGGACGGGGCGCTGCTGTATGGAAGCGCTCTGGAAGGTTGCCACTATGGCGGGACGCTGGTTCACCTGGACCGTAAGGATCAGGTGGGGTTGGCTGTCCGGTTTTTAGTTTGGTTTAGGTTCTTTGACATTGTTGGTTTAGATGAAGGGACATGTGGGCGGCGGCTCCGGTCTGTGGCGGCTTTCA
>NZ_JAZDXA010000020.1:0-83506 GCF_040170545.1 Sphingobium sp. MK2 | reverse complement strand
TTTCGCTGTCCGGTACAGGCAAAACCGCGCATAAGCAATCCATCGGCACCACAATGGATTGCTTCGCTGCGCTCGCAATGACGAAAAGGGGTAGCCTCAAGTCATCCGGCTCTAGGCAGCAAGCTGCCAGTCTGCGCAGTCCTCTCCCCGCCGGGGAGGGGGTAATTCATCAGCCCGCAGGCCCCGCCTAACCGCGGTGCGCGATCACTCCAGCATCGCCGCCAATTTTGGCGTTATATATTCCTGCGCGCCGCTGTCGGTGCGCAGGATCAGGCGGGCGGGGAGGGCGTGGCGGGTGGCTAGGGCCATGCCGTTTGCAGGGCCGAGGATGGTGATCGCGGTGGCCCAGGCGTCGGCCTGCATCGCGCTGTGGTGCAGGACGGTGACCGAGGCGACGCCGGTTGCGATGGGGGTGCCGCTGGCCGGATCGATGCTGTGCGAGAGGCGTCGGCCATCTTCCAGACGGTAGCGGCGATAGTCGCCCGACGTGGCGACCGACAGGCCGGACAGGGCGACGCGCAGGACCGGGATAGTCAGGTCCGGGGGGGATTCGACATCGACCCACCAGGGCTGGATGTCGGGCTTGATGCCTTCGCCGCGTAGTTCGCCGCCGATTTCGATGAGGAAGTTGGCAAGGCCCATGGCGCGCAGGCGGGCGGCGACGGCATCGACGGCGAACCCCTTGGCGATGCCGGAGAAGTCGAGCGCTACGGGCGCGTGGCGACGGGCCTGATCGCCGTCGATCTCGATCGCCTGCCAAGGCGGCGTCATCGGCGCAGCGTCGGGGCGGGGGAGGATGGCGGGGCCGAAGCCCCATCGGTCGACCGGATGGCCGATGGCGGGATCGAATGCGCCATCCGATCGCCAGGCCATGTCGAGCCCGGCGCGCAGGACGGTCAGCATGTCGGCGGGGAGTGGCATCCAGGTGCCGACGGGCGCGCGGTTGAAGCGGCTGATGACCGAGTCCGGCGCCCAATGGCTCATCTGCGCGATGATGCGGGCCAGCACGGCTTCGATTGCCGCCGTGCAGTCAGCGGGCGGATCGACGATATGCGCCGACCAGTTGGTGCCCATGGTCGGGCCGCCTAGCGTCGTGACGCGGCCCGCCCGCTGTCGCCCGACGAACAGGTCAGGCGACAGGTCGGGCGGGATGGCGATGCGGATGCCGGTCGTCAGGGGGCCAGCACTTCCAGCGTGGAGACATAGGCAGCGCGGCGCTGGGGTGGGCCAGCCGGACGCGCCGGGGGAGTGGGCGCTGCGCCGGGCGCGCCTGCGCCGGGGCCACCCATGCCGCCAGGACCACCGGGGCCGCCTTCGCGCCCGCCGCCGATGCTGGCATTCACCCAATACATGCCG
This sequence comes from Sphingobium sp. MK2, assembly GCF_040170545.1. Taxonomy (NCBI): domain Bacteria; kingdom Pseudomonadati; phylum Pseudomonadota; class Alphaproteobacteria; order Sphingomonadales; family Sphingobiaceae; genus Sphingobium; species Sphingobium sp. MK2. The sequence continues at coordinate 82,150 of NZ_JAZDXA010000020.1, read as the reverse complement.
GGTTCCGGCCAGGTGACGACGACCTTGCCATCCTTGTCGGCGGTCAGGTCCATCTGGCCCAGCGCATCGCGATAGCGGATGCCGCCGGGGATGACGGTGACCTTGAGGTCGGCCGCCGGCTTGCCGTCGAGCAGGAACTGGAAGGTTGCCGCTTCGCCCGACACCAGATCATTGGGATGGGTGACGGGGACCATTTCGATGCCGGTGCCGGTGGGTTTGAAGATGGTCGTAGTCGGCGCGCCCAATGTCACGAAAATCTCGTTGCGGTTGGACATTTCGGCGGTCTGCACATCGGTCGCGCCAGCCGGGATGACGCTGGCCAGCTTGTCCTTGGTCGTGCCGCGCGGCAGCCGTTCCTGCTTGCCGTTCAACATATAGCTGCCCATCACCCCGGTCGAGACATTGGCGATGCGATAGGTGCCGGGCTTGGTCAGATGCACGTCGAAGGTCGAGCGATAGCGGCCCTTGGCCGCGTTTTCGATTTTGCCGGTGCTGCCGTCCGGCTCGGTCACGGCGATGCCGTCGGTCGCCATCGGGAAATGTTCGAAATAGAAGAGGTCGTTGGAAATGGCGGCGTCCACCGTCACCCAGCTGTCGTCACCCGACAGGGTGGTGGCCGAGGGCATCATCCATTGGCGATGGGCCTGCGCGGTGGCGGGCAGCATCAGGGCGGCAAGCGCGCCCGCGAGCAGATATGTGGCTTTCATGGTCCAATCCCCTTTATTTGCCGAAGGTGAGGGCGACGGCGCCCAGTTCAGTGCTGCCCTGCGCCTTGACGATCGCGCCGGGCTTTGGCGGCCAGGCAAAGGGCAGGCGGACGACTTCGCGGCCGCCGACTTCGCGGGCGGCTTCGATGAAGAGCGTGTAGTTGCCGGGGGCAAGGCCCCCAAGCGGGCCTTTGCCTGCGGTGAAGCTGAGCTTATGGTCGCCGGGTGCCTTGGTTGCGCCGGTTACGCCATCGGCGGGCAGCTTGAGCGCGCGGCCGGAGGCGCGCCACCATTGGCGCACGTCGCGCAGCCATTTGGTGCCCTCGCCATTCTTCATGTCATAATCATACCAGACCGACAGGCTGCGCGGGGCCGCGCCCTCCTTTTCGATCCAGATGGCGACATAGGGGCGGTGATATTCGGCGACCGAGAGGCGCGGAATGGCGACCGAGAGGTTCAGCGTCTGCGCGGTGGCGGGTGCGGCGACCGTAGCCGCCGCGCCGAGCGCAGCCGTGCCGGTCAGGGCCAGGCGATAGCGGATCTGCATGGATAGTCCCCCTTAATGAATGAAGATGATGGCGAGGATGGCGGGCAAAGCGAGGCCCGCCGCGACCAGCGGCCAGGTGGAAGGCCGCTTCTTGGCATGAAGCTGGAGCAGGACGAGGCCGGTCAGCGCAAAGAGGAAGCAGGCGACCGAGAAAATGTCGATAAAGTATTTCCACACGGTCCCGGCATTGCGGCCCTTATGCAGGTCATTGAGGTAGCTGATCCAGCCGCGGCTGGTCGCTTCGCTGGTGACGGTGCCGTCGGTGCGGTCGATCGAGACCCAGCCGTCGCCGCCGGGACGGGGCAAGGCGAGGTAGATTTCGTCGGCGGACCATTCCGCTTCGCCGGTGCCGCGCTGGCCCACCGCCTGTTCGATCCAGGCGGCGACGGGGGCGGGCAGGGGTTTCTTGGCGTCGGGCTGGTCATCGGGGGCGATCTGGGCGCGCAGGTTGGCGGGCAGGGTCGCCGCTTTTTCGACCGTTTGCGGCGATCCTTCGATATCGGCGGCATGGTTGAGGGTGATGCCGGTGAAGGCGAAGAGCAGCAGGCCGATGAGGCTGATCGCCGAGCTGACCCAATGCCAGGTGTGCAATTGCTTGAGCCAGAACGCCTTGGCGCTCTTTTTCTTTTGTGAAGGGATGCGGGCGGTTCCGTGCATCGGGGTGGGGACTGGTCCTGCTGAGATGAGGATGATCGCATATCGCGAACGACTCTCAATTGCAAACGAGTCGCAGGAAGAAAGTGTAACAAAGTGTGGCAGCAGTGCCGCAGGTCAGTCAGTTGCATATTGAGACTATTGACCTGTCGCTACGTCGCGCCTAGCTGCTTGACCGACGGCATACGGAAGAACGATCACCGAGACGTCGTGGTTTGGGGTCGGCTCCGCTCATGGGAGAGCGAGTAAGCGCCGTTATCAGGGAAAATATTATGCTGCTGTCGGGCGTCGCCGCAGGAATGATGATGATCGGGACGCAGGCTGCGGCTGCGCCGCAATTGCCGGTCGAGCCGGTGGTGGAAACGGTGCCGGCCGCGCCGCCTGCGCAGCCGGAGGATGATGTCCAGGATATCGTCGTGACCGGCGACCGCGCGCCGCCCAAGGGCGATCCGCTGGAACAGATCAACGCGCAGAGTTTTGAGGCCGTGCAGTCGGTGGACAAGAATGTCGTCGGGCCGATGGCGAAGGCCTATAATAAGGGCCTGCCGCGTCCGGCGCGCAAGGGATTGCGCAACTTCTTTTCCAATCTGCAGGAGCCGGTGGTGTTTGCGGCCTATCTGCTGCAACTCAAGCCCGGCAAGGCGGCGGAGACGGCGGGGCGGTTCGCGATCAATTCGACGCTGGGCTTTGTCGGCCTGTTCGATGTCGCCAAGCGCAAGCCCTTCCATCTGCCCTATCGGCCCAATGGCCTGGCCAATACACTGGGCTTTTACGGGGTCGGGCCGGGGCCATATATGTATCTGCCGGTGATCGGGCCGACGACGCTGCGTGATCTCGTCGGCTATGGCGTCGATGGCATCGTTACACCCTTTGTCTTGGGCAAGCCGTTCAACCAGCCGACCTATGTCATTCCCGCCAACATTCTGCGCCAATTGGGGGAACGCGCCGCGTTCGACGAGCGGATCACCGATATTCGGGCGCAGGAAGACCCCTATGGCACCTATCGCGACCTGTATCTCAAGCAGCGCAAGGCGGAGATCGAGGCGTTGCACGGGCGCGTGAGCGATGAGCCGGTCGTGCCGATGTACGGGCCGGGTCTGGGCGTGCCGGGGAAGGCCAAGGATGCCAGTGCGGCGCCCGACAGCGCGCCGCTGCCGGAAACCGCCCCGGAATGATCTACGGGGTCATGTCCGCCTTGCGGACATAACCCCTTCATCGGTTCAGCGTCCCAGCAGGCCGCGCGCCTGGCCCGCGATTTCGGCGAGCATCGCGACATTGGGGCTGGCGGCGGCCTTGGCGCGCTGGACCAGGGTGCGGAACTGGCGGACGCGGTCGCCCTTCTTCTGCAGCCAGCTTTCGACATGGGCGGCGACGTCGCTGGCGTCGCAATTCGCGGTGCATTGCGCCAGGAAGTCGAGCCGCACCTGCTGCATATCGCGGGCGACGCCGGAGATGAGCAGCCGCTCCCACGGGTCGGTCGGCTCCATCCGCGCAGCGGCGGACTGGACCCAGTCGATGCCGACCGCTTCGCCCAGATGGGTGAAGGCGCGGGTCAAGGCGACTTCGCTCACCTCCATCCGCCGGGCGAGCGCGGCAATGCCAACGGCTCCGTCAAGTTTGAACAGGCCAGCGGCGCGATGGGCGAGGGCTTCAGGTGCGCCAAGACCAAGGAGGCGATCGGTTACGGCATTGGTGCGCCGCTGCGCCTCGCAGGTGAGCAGATCGTCGACCTGCGCAGCGAGGCTGTCAACGCCCGTGGACAGAAGATCAAGGCCAGCGGTTGGCAGCGTGCCTGCGGGCAGGCTGCGCAGAATATCGGCAATCTGCGCCCGCATACCGCCCGCAATGTCGCCGAACAGGGCGAGGCGGGCATCCTCCGACATATGCGCCGCGTCAATATCCGCCCAGAGCGCGCGGATATCGTAGAGCCGCTCTGCAATGAGGAAGGCGCTGGCGAGGTCGGCGAGCGAGCAGCCCTCTTCCTCGGCCAGTTCGAACGGATGGATGATGCCCAGGCGATTGACGATGCGGTTGGCGACCTTGGTCGCGATAATCTCCTTACGCAGGGCATGGGCGGCGATCGCATCGGCTTCCTGATCCTGCATCGCCGGGGGGAAGGCCGCCATCAATTCGGTGTCCATCCCCGGATCGCTGGCGAGGTCGCCATGTTCGATCGCGTCCTGCAAGGCCAGCTTGGCCGTCGAGAGCAAAACGGCAAGTTCGGGGCGAGTGAAGCCCTGGCCATCCTGTCCGCGCCGCAACAACTGATCATTGGCGGCCAGCCCCTCAACAGCGCGGTCGAGCCGCCCTGTTTCCTCGAATGTTTCGATCAGCCGCACATAGCTGGCGAGGTCGGCTGCACCGCCACTTTCCGCGATCGAGAGGCCAAGCGCCTGCAGCCGGTTATCCTCCAGCACAATATCGCCGACCGCGTTGGTCATGCTTTCGAGCAAAGCATTTCTCGCTTCGAAGGATAGCCGTCCTTCGGCCATTTCCTTGTTCAGCGCGATCTTGATATTGACTTCATTATCCGAGCAATCGACGCCCGCGCTATTGTCGATGAAGTCGGTGTTGATGCGTCCGCCATTGAGGGAATAGGCAATGCGACCGGCCTGGGTGATGCCCAGATTGGCCCCTTCGCCCACCACCTTGACGCGCAATTGTTCGGCATTGACGCGCAGGCGGTCGTTGGCGGGATCGCCGACATCGCTGTGGCTCTGGGCCGTCGCCTTGACATAGGTGCCGATGCCGCCGAACCAGAGCAGGTCGGCAGGCGCCTTGAGAATGGCAGAGATGAGCGCGCCCGGCTCCATCTCGGTTTCGGTCACGCCCAATATCTGCTGGATTTCCGGGGTCAGCGGGATGCGCTTGAGCGCGCGGGAGAAGACGCCGCCGCCCGGCGAAATGAGCGCCTTGTCATAATCCTCCCAGCTCGACCGGGGCAGTTGGAACAGGCGGTTGCGCTCTTCCCAGCTTTTGGCGGGATCGGGCGCGGGGTCGAAGAAGATGTGGCGATGATCGAAGGCGGCGACCAGCTTGATGGCTTTCGACAGCAACATGCCATTGCCGAACACATCGCCCGACATATCGCCGCAGCCAACGACCGTGACGGACTCGCTTTGAACATCGACGCCCATTTCCGCGAAGTGGCGCTGGACCGATAGCCACGCGCCGCGCGCAGTGATGCCCATCGCCTTATGGTCATAGCCGTTGGAGCCGCCGCTGGCGAAAGCGTCGCCCAGCCAGAATTTGCGGTCGAGCGCGATGGCATTGGCGACATCGGAGAAGGTGGCCGTGCCCTTGTCGGCCGCGACAACGAAATAGGGATCGTCGCCATCACGCACGACCACTTTGGTCGGATGCCGCACATGGTCATTGACGATATTGTCGGTGACCGACAGCAGCGCGCGAATGAAGATGCGATAGCTTTCCGTACCTTCGGCGAGCCAGGCGTCGCGATCGACCTGCGGATTGGGCAGGTGCTTGGGATAGAAGCCGCCCTTTGCGCCGGTTGGCACGATGACGGCATTCTTGACGCGCTGCGCCTTCATCAGCCCCAATATCTCGGTACGGAAATCGTCGCGTCGGTCGGACCAGCGCAAGCCGCCGCGCGCGACCGGGCCAGCGCGCAGATGAATGCCCTCGACGCGCGGCGAATAGACCCAGATTTCGCGCCAGGGGAGCGGGGCGGGGAGGCCGGGAATCTGGGCGCTGTCGAGCTTGAATGCCAGCGCTTCGGTGGCAGCGTCGCTGTAGAAATTGGTGCGCAAGGTTGCGCTGATAACCGCGCGCAACAGGCGCAGCACGCGATCCTCGTCAATCGCGGTGACGGCTTCGAGACCGGCGTCGATTTCCGCCTGGGCAGCGGCAATCCGCTCTTCCGCACCATCGCGGCCGACCGGGTCGTGCAACGCCTGGAACAGATTGGCCAGGCTGGCGGTGACCCCCTGCGCGCGGCGCAGCGTGTCGGCAAAGGTGGCCATGCCATAAGCCATGCCGGTCTGGCGCAGATAGCGGAACAGGGCGCGGAACAGGACGACCGAACGGGGCGCGAGCGCGGCGGTGACGATCAGTTCGTTGAACCGATCATTTTCCGCGCGTCCTTCCAGCACCTGGGCAATGGCTTCGGTAACGATGGTGGCGCGGTCCACGACGGCCTGCGCATCGCCGCCTGCTGGCAGTTCCAGCACGAAGCGCTGGACATTGCCCAGCTTGCCGCCATCCAGCGCCGTCGTCATTTCCTCGATCACGCGGAAGCCGAAATTCTCGAATGCCGGGACGACTTCGGACAGCGCAATGCCATGATGGCTGTAGAGTTTGAGGCGCAGCCGTTCGGCGCAATCTTCGGGATTGCGATAGATGCGGATCGACTTGTCACCCGGCCCCGACAGGCCATGGATCAGGCGAATGTCGATCGCCGCTTCATCCGGGCCAGCGCCATTGCGATAGACCATGGGGAATCCGCCCGCATAGCGTTGCGCCAGCGCGGCGGCGCGACCCGCATCCTCGGTCTTGGCCAGCGCTTCCTCGACGGCCGGTGCCCAGCCGCGCACCATCTGCTTGAGGTGGCGATCGAGCAGCGTGTCATCGGGAATGATGCCGCCTTCGCGCAGGTCGAGCGTGATGCGCAGCAGCGCGAGGCCGCCTTCTTCCAGCGCGATCGACCAGCTCAGCACCGGCGCATTGGCAGCCATGGAGAGCATTTCCTGCACCGAGAAGCGGCGCGCGGTCGAGACTTCGTCACGCGGCAGCCAGACGAAGGCGTAGAGATGGCGAGCGAGCGGGCTGCTCGCCAGCGCAAGCTTGGGCCGGGGGCGATCGGTCAGCGACATGAAGGTCAGCGCCAGCCGTTCCAGCGTGTCGCGATCGAAGCCGATCAATATGTCGTGCGGCAGGGCAGTCAGGGCATGCACCAGCGTCTTGCCGGCATGACCCTGCGGATCGAAATCAAACTTGTCCATCAGCGCCGATAGCGCCGAGCGCAGCACCGGCACCTTGTCCGGCGTCGCCGACAGGCCCGAACTGGTCCACATGCCCGCATGGATGGACAGCGCCTTGACCTCCTTGCCCTCCCGCACGGGCACGATGACGAGATCGAGCAGCACCAGGCGATGCACGCGCGACAGGCGGTTGGACTTGATGATGAGCGGGTTGCGCTTGCCTTCCTCGAACCAGGTGAAGGCGGCTTCGAGCGAGGCGGGGGCGATCAGTGGCTTGTCATTGCGCGAGCAGATACCGCTTTGTGCGCTTCTGCTGCCGTCGCGGTGAATGACTTCATGGCCGGTCAGGGTGAAATGGCGCGCGAGGAACCAGCGCAGCAGCGCCGCGCCTTCTTCATCGGGGACGGCATCGGCATCGGCCTGCATCGCGGCCTGCATCGGCGCCCAGTCAGCGACGGCGGCGCGCACATCGGCGAGCGTTTCGGCCAGCGCCTTTTCCAGCGCGCGGCGAGCCTTCGCGTCGGCCCGGTCCGCCTCGATATAGATCATTGATTCGCGGCGGGCACCAGGCGCATCATCGTCGAGGATCGCGGCGAGCGCGCCGTCGCCGTCGCGGGTGATGGACAGGATAGGATGGAGCAGCCGGTGGATGGTGATGTCGGCGGCGGCCAAAGCATTGGCGATCGAATCGACCAGGAAGGGCATGTCGTCATTGACGAGGGCGATCCGCATATAGCGGCCGGTCGCGCCTTCCCCCAATGTTTCGATGGCGATGACCGGCTGTCCCGGCTGGCGCGCATGGGCGGTGCGGCCGACGAAGGTCGCCGCGGCGGTCAGCGCCGCTTCATCAAAGCCTTCCCGCTCGCCCGGCAGCGCGCCGCGCGCCAGCGCCGTTTCCAGCGCCTGACGGATACCCGTATCGACTTCCTTGGTCTTCGCGTCAGCCAGCGTCGTCATTCGCTACCTCTCACCAGCGGGTGCATTCCCGCTTTCATGGAACGGAGGAGAGGCTGGACGCCGCCATGCGACTCCCCGGCTTTAAGATCGCCTATATGCCTCCGCCTTGAAGGAGGCTCAACCCAGGCTATGGAATAAAGTTTCTGAAAATTGAAATAATATGATGATGTGTCATCCGGTCCGCCGCTTCATATCGGCACGCGACTATCGGCCCGGCCCACTGGCATGTCGAGGCGGTTCCGCCATGGGACGAAACTATTTTCGTGCGAGTTGAGGCGGGTAAGCGCGCGACTATGCCGTCTCGTCCGGCCGGGCTGCCAGATCAGCGCGCGGCGGCGACGATGACTTTCTGGCCGAGGTCGGACCCCTGCGGCAGCGCCGCGACCAGGGCGAGTGAGCCGTCGGCTTCGCGCCGGGCGATGACGACGGCCAGGCCATCGGCATCCGTGGCGATGGCGTCGGCAGGCAATGCGCTTGCCGCCTGCATCGCGATGCGGGCCTTGTGGCGGCGGTCGGGGCGCGGCGGCGCTTCGGCGCGGCGCAGGGCGCGTTCATCGCGGACCAGGGCCTTGAGGCCGCCTGTATAATGGGAGAGATAGTCAGCAAGCGACCCGACCCCCAGGCCCGTCGCCCAGCCATGATCGAGCGCGGTCGCATATTCAGTGATCCGCGTCTTGTCGTAGGTGCCGCCGAAGACCAGCTTGATGATCGCGGTCATGGGGCTGCGCGCCTGCACCTTGATGCCGTAATCCGCCAGCAGTGCGGCATAATCGTCCGGGCGGGCCTTTGCTACCAAGGCGAAATCATAGGCGAGGCCGATCGCGCGATAGAGGGCGGCATGGCTGCGCGCTTCGCTGACGCGAACCCGTTCCGCGCCATCACGGGCGAGCGCCAGCCAGTCGGCGAGCGGCGCTTCTTCGTCGGGCGCTTCCATGCCGGCCAGGTCGAGCGGTTCATCCTCGGCTTCTGCCTGCGTGGGCGCGCGCTTTGGCGTGGCATCAGCGGACGGGCCATCGGCCCAGATGGCGGTCGTCGGGCCAGCCAGTGGTGCCGCGCGCAATGCTGCGCTGACTTCCTCTTCCAGCGCGGCGCGCATCTGGCGGTTTGCCAGTTCTTTCCAGTTGATGACGCCAAAGACGAAATCAATCGTCTCGTCATCGGACGAAAAGGGCATCAATATGCCGCGATATAAGATGTCGGCACCGCGCTGGTTGACGAATTCGGCCTCGAAGCCGATCGGCGCAGCATTGGCGATGATCTGGAGATAATGGTCGGTCAGCCGCGACACGAGCGAGCGGGCGGGGACATCGTCAATATAGGTGATCGCGCCTTCGATTTCGCACTCCTGCCGCAAGGCCGTGCCGAGATAGACGACCGAGGGGTTTTCCAGACCCGTGCTGAAATCGAGCAGGATGCTGTAGGGGCCGAAATCGTCCAGTTCTTCGGGTGACAGATCCTCGATCGAGGGAAGCGCGCGATCGCCCAGCAGCGAGGCCCAATAATTATAGGCGCGCACCTGCATCCGCCGTTCGTCGGACACCACCGTCAGCGGCGCGTCAATGGCGGCATCGTCGCTATGGTTGACGTCGTCCCGGTCGTTGGCGACATCAAGCCCCCATAGAGTATCCATTCGGCCTGTCCCTAAAACAGATAAAAGCGCTTCATCTGGGACTCGACAGTGGCAGCGGATGGTAAATTTGGCGTGAAGATGAGGGCGGATATGCGCTTTCGATGAAAAGCCCGCTTGTCCTGCGCCCCAACCGCTGTTATCTGCCCGCCGCAAGCCGCTTTAGCTCAGTTGGTAGAGCATCGCATTCGTAATGCGGGGGTCACAGGTTCGAGTCCTGTAAGCGGCACCAGTCCTTTGGTCTTGATGGCCGGGATATTCCCTGTGGAAGCGCGTAGATATGGGCCCCGCGTGGATTTTTCCAGGCGGTCGCGCCTTGGGGCATGAGAGGTGCGGGACCGCAATCTCGGCTCGATTTTTGCCGGATGACGGGCGGCATCACGCTATTGACAGGATGAAGCGAATTTATGCGAGGATATAGGGAACCCGGTTTTCAGGACAGGGTCGCCGCCGCCAAGGACGCCAAGACCAAGGCGCTGGAAAAATTGCGTGCCAAGCCGCCAGTCGACGAGGCTGAGCAGGCCGAAAAGCTGGCCAAGCGTCTGGAGAAGGAAGCGGCTGCACGGGAGCGCCGTGAAGCTACCCTGCGCGCGCGGCAGGAGGCCGATCTCGCCCGGAAAGCGGAACGCGAGCAGGCGGCCGTTGCGGCCAAGCCGGCACCTGTCGCTAGCGAGGCCGAGCGCAAGGCAGCGCGGGACGCGCGCTACGCCGCACGCAAGGCGCGCAAATAAGACGGAATCAAAAAAGGCGGCGGGCTATGGATGGCCGCCGCCTTTTCTTGCGGACCTGTCAGCTACTGTGACGCTGCTTGCCGAATGTCGTGTCGAGACGCGACGTGACCTTTGACAGCGCACCAGTAACGGCCTCTTCGACGCGGCGCGCACGATGCGACGCCGAAAGCGGCTGTTGACCCGCCGGACGCACTTCGATCATGGCTTCCAGGCCGTCTTCGGTCTGCGTGTCCGGTCCGTCATGATCGCGCAAATGCACTTCGACGCGCGTAAGGCGCGATGCGAAGCGGTCCAGGCGCTCACGCACCCTGGTTTCCGTGTCGCCGATCGCGTCAGCCCCGATCTTTACGGCATTATCGCTGTTAACCTGAACCTGCATCAACGTACCTTCCTGCTGTGTTCCAGAACGGGGCGATGGCCTTCTGCGTTGAAGGCACCATCGACCGGGGCGTTAGGGTTTACCCCGCGAATGGCACCTTCATTTGGCGTGTCGGTCTGGTGCCGCAGATATTCGCGCTGATCCTCCGGCGTGGGTTTATGCTTTTCGTCGGTCATTAGCGCTTCTCCTCATGATGGTGCATGAAAAGCTAACGGGTCAGACCGAAGGTGGTTCCTGATGGATGGTTGGTCGCGTCACAGCCCGATCAGTGCCGCCGCGCCGCCGCCATCGCCAGATGAGCGAGACGCGCCATGCCAGATGCACGGCCGCGAAAGCCAGAAGGCTCGACAGGGTCGCAAACACCAGCAACCCGACGAAAGTGGAAAGCGACGTCGCGCTGAGCGATGTCCAGATACCCGTGGGCTGCGCGGCCGCTATGGTCTGTGCCGCCCTGGCACCGCCAACAAGATCCAGCAGGAAAGTGCCGGTGCGATAGGCCGCATAATAAATGGGGGGGAAGGTCAGTGGGTTGGTGATCAGCGTTGCCGCGCTGGCGATCAATATATTGGCGCGGATGGACGCGGCGAACAGCACGGCCAGAATGATCTGGCCAATGGGAAGAATGAATCCCACGAACAGGCCCAAGGCCAGCCCGCGCGCGATGCTGCGCCGGTTGAATTGCCAGATCGTAGCCGGTGCGAGACGTGATGCGACGGGCGCGAGCCAGCGGCTCTTTAGCAGCACGTCTCTGTCGGGCGCCCGTTCGATGAACCATTTCCGCATGTGACGTCCATATACTCTATCGCGGGAAAGCGACCAGCTTTTCATAGCAAGGCGGACCTTGCTCTTTGCTTAAATCTTCTGCCATCGCCTTTGGCGATTGTGGACAAGCTTCACTCTTCCGCACGGGCTGCCAAGGCGGCTATGGAGGAGGCATGATCGACCTTGAGACCCTTTCCGACGCCGATGCCGCCAACCGTCTGATGCGCCTGGCGCGCGAGGTGGCGAAGCATAACCGGCTTTATCATGACGCGGATGCGCCGGAGATTAGCGACGCGGCCTATGATGCGCTGATCGCCGAGAATAACGCCCTTGAAGCGGCGTTTCCGCATCTGGTGCGGGCCGATTCGCCCAATGCCCAGGTCGGGGCTGCGCCAACGTCGGCGCTCAAGAAAGTGGCGCATGCGCAGCGGATGATGAGCCTCGACAATGGCTTTGCCGATGCGGATATTGGTGAGTTTATCGCGCGGGTCCGGCGTTTTCTGGCGCTGCCGGAGGATGCGCCGGTGGCGCTGACGGCCGAGCCGAAGATTGACGGCCTGTCCTGTTCGTTGCGGTACGAGAAGGGCGAATTGGTGCTGGCCGCGACGCGGGGGGACGGGGCGACGGGCGAGGATGTGACCGCCAATGTCCGCACCATTGGCGATATTCCTGAGCGCCTGACGGGCGAAGCCGTGCCCGACCTGTTCGAGGTGCGGGGCGAGGTCTATATGGCCAAGGCAGATTTTGCCGCGCTCAACGCCCGGCTGATGGCTGAAGCGGACGAGCCGGAGAAGGCGCGGCAGTTCGCCAATCCGCGCAATGCCGCCGCCGGATCACTGCGGCAGAAGGAGGCGAGCGTGACCGCCAGCCGTCCGTTGCGTTTCCTCGCCCATGGCTGGGGCGCGCATAGCGATTTGCCCGCTGACACGCAGCTTGGCGTGATGCAGGCGATTGCGGATTGGGGATTGCCGGTGTCCGACATGCTAGTGCGGGTCGAGACGCTTGAGGCGCTGCTGGCCCATTATCGCGGGATCGAGCGGGCGCGGGCGGACCTGCCGTTCGATATTGATGGCGTGGTGTATAAGGTCGACCGGCTCGATTGGCAGCAGCGATTGGGCTTTGTCGCGAAAGCGCCGCGCTGGGCGATCGCGCATAAATTTCCGGCCGAACGGGCGCAGACGACTCTGGAGGCGATCGACATTCAGGTCGGGCGCACCGGCAAGCTGACGCCGGTGGGGCGGCTGACCCCGGTGACGGTCGGCGGGGTGGTGGTGTCCAATGTGACGCTGCACAATGCCGACGAGATTGCGCGGCTGGGGGTGCGGCCGGGCGATCGGGTTGTGGTGCAGCGGGCGGGCGACGTCATCCCGCAGGTGGTCGAGAATCTGAGCCGCGACGAGGCGCGAGCGCCCTATATCTTCCTGGCCCAATGTCCGATCTGCCAGAGCGAGGCGGTGCGCGAGGAGGGCGAGGTCGATTATCGCTGCACCGGCGGGCTGATCTGCCCGGCGCAGCGGTTCGAGCGGTTGCGCCATTTCGTCAGTCGCGTGGCGCTGGATATTGAGGGGCTGGGCGAGAAGTCGATTCAGGAGTTTCTGGATCTGGGCTGGATCACCGAACCGGCCGATATTTTCCGCCTCAAGCGCCATCGCGCCGAACTGGTCGGCCGCGAGGGGTGGAAGGAAAAGTCGGTCGACAATCTGCTCGCCGCGATCGAGGCGAAGCGCGCGCCCGATGCCGCACGGCTGCTGTTCGGGCTGGGCATCCGCCATGTCGGCGCGGTGACGGCGCGCGATTTGCTCAAGCGCTACACGACGCTGGAAGCGGTGCGCGCGCTGGCGCAGGAGATCATGGCGCTGCGTGCGGCGGCGCCGGAGGGCGAGACGCAGGCCAAGCGCGACAAGGCGATTGCCGAGCATATCGGCGTGGAAAATGTCGGCGCGGCGGTGGGCCATGCGCTCGCCGACTTCTTCCATGAGCCGCATAATGTGACGGCATGGGAGGATCTGCTGAGCGAGGTATCGCCGCCGCCCTATGTGGTGAAAACCACCGCCAGCGCGGTGACGGGCAAGACGATCGTGTTCACCGGCAAGCTGGAGACGATGAGCCGCGACGAGGCCAAGGCGCAGGCGGAGCGGCTGGGCGCGAAGGCGGCGGGATCGGTCAGCGCCAAGACGGACCTGGTGGTCGCGGGGCCGGGGGCGGGGAGCAAGCTCAAGCAGGCGAGCGCGCTGGGGATCGAGGTGATCAGCGAGGAGGCCTGGGCGGAGATCGTCCGGGCGGCGGGTTAGGCCGCCATCTTCCGGCGGGCGCTGATATGGTGGGCGAACGGCTGAGCGATCGTCTGGGGTTTGCTTTTGTTCACGCGGAGGCGCGGAGGCGCGGAGATTTTTTGCGGCCCGCGGCCGGGGTGGGGATGGTAGCTGCCTTTCTCCCCCCTTCTCCGCGTCATCGCGTCTCCGCATGAACCAAAAGCTCAGAATACCGGCATGTTGGCCGGGTCTTCCGGGTCGACCACGGGGAGGGGCGTGACGGGCGAGTGGATGCCGCATTCGACCTTGTCCCAGCCGCGCCAGCGGCCTGCGCGCGGGTCTTCGCCGGGCAGCACTTTGGACGTGCAGGGTTCGCAGCCGATCGAGAGATAGCCTTGCGCCTCCAGCGGGTGGCGGGGCAGGGCGTGGTCGGCGAAATAAGCCTCCAGATCATCCTTGGTCCAGTCGCCCAGCGGGTTGATCTTGAGCCGACCGTCCTCAACCTCGAAGCGGGGCAGGTTCTGCCGGGTCACCGACTGGAACGCCTTGCGACCGGAAATCCAGGCGTCGAGGCCATCCTTGGCGCGCTTCAATGGCTCGACCTTGCGGATTTCGCAGCAGCCGTCGGGATCATAGGACCAGCGCAGGCCGGTCTCGTCCTTCTTGGCGATCACTTCGGCGATCGGCGTCACGGTGCGGCTGTCGGTGAAGCCGAAGGCGTCCATCAGCGTGTCGCGATAAGTAAGCGTTTCAGCGAACATCTTGAGCGTGTCGACGAAGATCACCGGCACGGTCGGGTCCGCCTGCGCCACCAGATGCAGCAGCACGGCGCTTTCGGTGCCGAAGGAAGAGACGACCGCGACATTCCCGGCCAGCCCTTCGGCAAAGACGGTCTTGAGCATGTCCAGCGTGCCCACACCCTCGAACCGCGCGTTGAGTGCGTCCGCATCCGCCTGAGCGAAGGCGGGGCGAGTGTCGATGATGTCGAGCGTGCGGGCGGCTTTAGCCATTCTGTGTCTCCGGGTGCCGCTTTGCCCAAATGGGCGCGCGGCCGTCGATCGTCTTTTGATAGACGTCTGCGTAGCGGGTGAGCGCGCGATCGACGGCGGCATCGTCAAGCGCCTTGGCCGGGTGGAAGCTGTCGAAGCCGCAGCGGCGCATGGCAACGATCTGGTCCACCAGCACGTCGCCGACGGCGCGCAATTCGCCCGCATAGCCCGCCTCGCGCAGGATGCGCGCCGCCGAATAGCCGCGCCCGTCGCCAAAGCCGGGGAAATTCACTTCCACCAGCGAGATGCGATCGAGGTGCGGCAGCAATTCACGCGCGTCTTCGCCGGGTTCAATGCGGACGGCGGTGGCGTTGGACTGGCCGGTGAAGGCTTCGACCGTCACGGCGGGTTCCTGCGTGGATTCGCCGTCCCGGAAGGAGAGAAATTCAACCATGCCACACACTCCGTTCGCCCTGAGCCTGTCGAAGGGCTGCACTTTTCTTCAAGAAGGACAGGGCTTCGACAAGCTCAGCCCGAACGGGGGAGAAGGAGGCATCAACCATAAATCGCCTCCTTGAAGGGCGTCATGCCGATGCGGCGATAGGTGTCGAGGAAGCGTTCGCCAGCGGTGCGTTCGGCCAGATAGATGTCGGTGACCTTCTCGATCGCATCGACCACGCCATCTTCCGAGAAACCGGGGCCGGTGATCTGGCCGAGCGAGGCGTCCTCCGCGCCGGAGCCGCCAAGCAGCAACTGGAAATTCTCGACGCCGCGCCGGTCCACGCCCAATATGCCGATATGCCCGGCATGGTGGTGGCCGCAGGCGTTGATGCAGCCCGAAATTTTGAGCTTCAATTCGCCCAGGTCCGCCTGCCGCTCCGCATCGGCGAAGCGCGCCGCGATCTTCTGCGCCAGCGGGATCGAGCGGGCATTGGCCAGCGCGCAATAATCGAGGCCAGGGCAGGCGATGATGTCGGTGATGAGGTCGAGATTGGCTTCAGCCAGCCCCGCCGCCGCCAGCTTCTGCCAGATGGCAAACAGGTCCGCCTTCTGCACATGGGGCAGGACGAGGTTCTGCGCATGGGTGACGCGCAGTTCGTCGAAGGAGTAGGTTTCGGCCAGGTCCGCCACCAGCGCCATCTGCTCGGCCGATGCGTCGCCGGGGATGCCGTCGATCGGTTTCAGGCTGATGTTGACGATGGCATAGCCGGGCACCTTGTGCGCCGCGACCTGACGGTCGAGCCAGAGCGCGAATGCCCGGTCGCTGCGGTCGATCGTGTCGGACAGGCCACTTTCATAGGCGGGCGGCGCGAAGAAGGCGCGGATGCGGGCCAGTTCCTCGACCGGCGGGTTGAGGCCAAGGTTGCGCATATGGGCGAACTCTTCCTCGACCTGGCGCTTATATTCCTCGACGCCAATCTCATGGACCAGGATCTTGATCCGGGCCTTATATTTGTTGTCGCGGCGACCGTGGCGATTGTAAACGCGCAGGCAGGCTTCGAGATAGGAGATGATCTCGTCCTCGGCCACGAAGTCGCGGATCAGCGGCGCGACCATCGGGGTGCGGCCCATACCGCCACCGGCATAGACTTCCGCGCCGACGACGCCGTCACGCTCGACCAGCTTGAGGCCGATGTCATGCAGGCGCATCGCCGCGCGATCATCGTCGGACGCGATTACCGCGATCTTGAACTTGCGCGGCAGATAGGTGAATTCAGGGTGGAAGCTCGACCATTGGCGCAGCAATTCGGCCCAGGGGCGGGGGTCCGCCACCTCGTCCGCGCTGACGCCTGC
Organism: Sphingobium sp. MK2; assembly: GCF_040170545.1. Lineage (NCBI taxonomy): Bacteria > Pseudomonadati > Pseudomonadota > Alphaproteobacteria > Sphingomonadales > Sphingobiaceae > Sphingobium > Sphingobium sp. MK2. The sequence continues at coordinate 65,811 of NZ_JAZDXA010000020.1, read as the reverse complement.
ATATTGGTCGGAGCTGATATTGCGGATGCAATTGCCCGATGTCTGGATGGCGTGCATCTCGACCGTCGCCAGTTCGGCGAGGATGTCGGGCGCGTCGGCCAGCTTGATCCAATTATATTGCAGGTTCTGGCGGGTGGTGAAATGGGCATAGCCCTTGTCATATTTGCCCGCAATCTCGCCCAGCTTGCGCAATTGCGTGCCCGACAATGTGCCATAGGGGATGGCGACGCGCAGCATATAGGCGTGGAGTTGCAGGTAGAGGCCGTTCATCAGCCGCAGCGGCTTGAACTGGTCCTCGGTCAGCGCACCGGCGAGGCGGCGCTGGGTCTGGTCGCGAAATTCCTCGACGCGGGCATCGACGATCGACTGGTCGTAGCTGTCATAACGATACATGGTTCAGATCACCCAGTTGCCGGCATCGGCATCGTTCGGTTTCAGGGTCAGGTCGGGGCGCACGGTCGGCCCCAGCGCGCGGATGCGGTCCTTGATATGGGCCGGGCGCACGCCGTCATCGGTGATGGTCGCGTCGATCACATAGGCGCCGACGACGCGCAGCGCTGCTTCCTCGGCACGGGCGAGATCGTCGCCCTGCGTGCCGACATCGGCGGCATCGCCGACCTGGCGCGACCAGCCATCGCCCGCCCACCAGATGACGTCGCCCGACGCCAGATCATTACCCGTCAAAATCTTCACGAACGCATCTCCGCCCCATGTTCCTGTCTTTGTGCCCAGCCGACCAGCACGTCGCGCGCCAGGGCATGGCTCGCCACATCGCCGACCACGATCAGCGCCGGGCTGATCACGGCTTCGCGCTCCACCATATCGCCCAAGTCGGCGAGCAGGGTGCGCAGCGTGCGCATGTCGGCGCGGGTGCCGTTTTCCAGCACCGCGACCGGCAGGGCGGGCGATACGCCATCGGCGATCAGCTTGTCGGCGATCTGCGCGGCGGTCGCCACGCCCATATAGATGACGAGCGTGCGGCCCTTGCCAGCGAGGCCCGACCAGTCCTGATCGGTCAGCCCCTTGCACTGGCCCGCGACGAAGGTGACGGCGCTCGACGCATCGCGGTGCGTCAGCGGCAATTGCGCCTGCGCGGCGGCACCGATGGCGGCGCTGATGCCGGGCACGACCTCGACCGGCACGCCCGCTGCGCGGCAGGCATCGACTTCCTCGCCGCCACGACCGAAGATGAAGGGATCGCCGCCTTTCAGCCGCACCACCGCTTCGCCCGCCAGCGCGCAGCGGACCAGCAGCGCGTTGATCGCGTCCTGTGGCATGGAATGGCGGCTGCGCTGCTTGGCGACCGAGATGAGTTCGGCGTCGGGGGAAGCGAGCGCGAGAATAGCGTCCGACACCAGCCCGTCATGCACGATCAACCGCGCATCGCGGATCAGGCGCACGGCCTTGACCGTCAGCAGTTCCGGGTCGCCGGGTCCAGCGCCCACCAGGTGGACGGTAGCAGGTGAAGTGTCAGCCATGTTCGCCATGTGGCCAAAGCGCGGGGCGAGTTCAATTCAGAATGCTTATGGGCAGGGGTAGGAAATGTTTTGGCGGGGGACGGATCAGTCGCCCATCGCGCTGACGTCAATGTCCTTGAGGCCCACGCCGATCGCGGCGCGGGGGGTTTCGATTTCCGCCGACACGACCGGATAGGCGCAATAATCCGCCGCATAATAAGCGGTTGGCCGGTGGTTGCCCGAAATGCCGACGCCGCCGAACGGCGCGGACGAGGAGGCGCCGTTGGTCGGGCGGTTCCAGTTGATGACGCCCGCGCGGACATTGGCCCAGAACTGATTATATTGGTCGGGCGATCCGCCGATCAGCGAAGCGGACAGTCCATAGCGGCTGCTATTGGCCTGCGCGATCGCATCGCTGAACTCAGCGACGCGGACGACCTGGAGCAGCGGGCCGAACAGTTCGACATCGGGTGGTTCGGCCATTGCGGTCACGTCGATGATGGCGGGGCTAAGGAAAGGCAGGCCCTTTTTGGGGCGCACCATATGTTTGATCGGCTTGCCGCCATTGCTCATCAGCCAGAGGAAGCTTTCGGTCAGCCCGTCGGCGGTCGCATTGTCGATGACCGGGCCCATATAGGGCGTCGGGTTGGCATGGGGGTGATCGACGATCAGCCGGTCAGCCAGTTTCTTGACCTCGGCGATGAACCTGTCCGCGATGGCGTCCTTGACGATCAGGCGGCTGGCGGCGGTGCAGCGCTGGCCGCTGCTGAGGAAGGCGGACTGGACGACCAGCACGGCGGCAGCGTTGATTTCGGGCGTGTCCCACACGACGATGGGATTGTTGCCGCCCATTTCCAGCGCCAGAATCTTGGAAGGCTGGGCCGCGAACTGGCGGTTGATGGCGATGCCGGTCTGGGCGGACCCGGTGAACAGGATGCCGCCGACATCGGGATGGGCGGCGAGCGCCTTGCCGGCATCCGGCCCGCCGAGCAGCAGGCGTAGCGCGTCGAACGGGACGCCCGCCTCATGATAGAGTTTCACCAGCATCTCGCCGACCGCCGGGGTCTTTTCGGAGGGCTTGAAGACAACCGCATTGCCCGCGAGCAGCGCGGGAATGATATGGCCATTGGGCAGGTGCGCGGGGAAATTATAGGGGCCAAGGACTGCCATCACGCCATGTGGCTTGTGCCGGACCGATTGCCGCGCGCCCAGCGCCGCCTCCAGACGTTTCTGCCCGGTGCGTTCCGAATAGGCGGCGACCGAGATATCGACCTTCGCCATCACGGCGCTCACCTCGGCATGGGCGTCCCATAACGGCTTGCCAGTTTCGCGCGCGATCAGGTCGGCCAGCGCATCCTCGTTCCGGCGCACGATATTGACGAAACGGCGCAGGGTTTCGATGCGCACCGCGATGGGCTGCGCCGCCCAGCGCGGCCAGGCGGCACGGGCGCGCGCGACCTCCGCCTCCACGTCCCCCGCCTCGCCCTGCCAGAGCAGGACGCCGGTGGCGGGTTCATGGGACGTGAGGGGGGTGGTCATGCTGCGCTGATATGGAGGAAAAAGGTTAAGGAAGGAAGGGTGGGCGCCAGCGCTTGCGACGGGCGGAGTGGCGCGGCTTGAGCCTTGTCCGCCAAAGCAAAAGGCCCGGCCGCTTCGCAGCGACCGGGCCTTTCCTATCGAGCAGGACTGAAAGGATCAGCCGCTATAATACATATCGAATTCGACCGGCGAGGGTGCCATTTCCCAGCGATAGACTTCGGGCCACTTGAGTTCGAGATAGGCGTCGATCTGGTCCTTGGTGAACACGCCGCCCTTGAGCAGGAAGTCCTGATCCTTTTCCAGGCTTTCGAGCGCTTCGCGGAGCGAACCGCAGACGGTCGGCACCTTGGCCAGTTCAACCGGCGGCAAGTCGTACAGGTTCTTGTCCATCGCCTCGCCGGGGTGGATCTTGTTCTCGATCCCGTCGATGCCGGCCATCAGCAAAGCGGCGGTGGCGAGGTAGGAGTTGGCGAGCGGATCGGGGAAGCGGAATTCGACGCGCTTCGCCTTTGTGCCGGCACCATAGGGGATGCGGCATGAGGCCGAACGGTTGCGCGCCGAATAGGCGAGCAGCACGGGCGCTTCGAAGCCCGGCACCAAGCGCTTGTAGCTGTTGGTGGTCGGGTTGGTGAAGGCGTTCAATGCCTTGGCATGTTTGATCACGCCGCCGATGAAGAACAGGCAGGTTTCCGACAGGCCGGCATAGCCGTCACCGGCAAAGGTGTTCTGACCCTTGTTCCAGATCGAGATATGCGTGTGCATGCCCGACCCGTTGTCCGCCTTGATCGGCTTGGGCATGAAGGTCGCGGTCTTGCCATAGGCCTGGGCGACCATCTTCACGACGTACTTGTAAATCTGGATGCGGTCGCAGGTTTCGACGAGCTTGCCGAAGGTCAGGCCCAGTTCGTGCTGGCTGCCCGCGACTTCATGATGATGCTTGTCCATGGGCAGGCCCATTTCCATCAGCGTGGTCACCATTTCGGCGCGAATGTCGGTGGTCACATCGACCGGGCCGACCGGGAAATAGCCGCCCTTGGCGCGGGGGCGATGGCCCATATTGCCGCCGTCATAGCTGGTGCCGGTGTTGGTCGGCAGCTCGACATCGTCCAGCTTGTAGAAGGACGAGGCATAGGTGTTGTCGAATTCGACGCTGTCGAACATGAAGAATTCGGGCTCAGGGCCGATATAGACCGTGTCGCCGAGGCCGGTCGACTGCAGGAACATTTCGGCGCGCTTGGCGGTCGAACGCGGATCGCGCGAATAGAGCGAGCCGTCGAGCGGTTCGACGATGTCGCACACCAGGATCATCATCGGCGTCGCGCTGAACGGATCGAAGAAAACCGCGTCCAGATCGGGCTTGAGGATCATGTCCGATTCGTTGATTTCCTTCCAGCCCTCGATCGAGGAGCCGTCGAACATCAGGCCGTCGGTCAGTTCATCTTCGCCAATGACGTTGGCGCACATGGTCAGGTGATGCCAGGTGCCCTTGGGATCGGTGAAGCGGACATCGACCCATTCGATCTCCTTTTCCGCGATCATCTTCAGGATGTCTTTTGGCGTATTGGCCATGTGCAGTTGCCCTTCTCTCAAAATACCCCCCCGAAGGGGTAAGGTGGATGCCCATCATGTTCCGGTCCGCGAGGAACCGGGCAGAAATTTACATAGTGCCAGCCTGAACGTCGGGCTGGCGGAGAACCATCAGATCGCGTCGCTGTCCCGCTCGCCGGTACGGATGCGGACGGCGCCCTCGATATTGGAGATGAAGATCTTGCCATCGCCGATGCGGCCGGTCTGCGCGGCGGCGCAGATCGCTTCGACCACGCGGTCGGCCAGCGCGTCGTCGACAACGACCTCCAGCTTCACCTTCGGCAGGAAGTCGACGACATATTCAGCGCCGCGATAGAGTTCGGTATGGCCCTTCTGGCGGCCAAAGCCCTTGGCTTCGGTCACGGTTATGCCCGACACGCCCACTTCGTGGAGTGCTTCCTTCACTTCGTCCAGCTTGAACGGCTTGATGATCGCTTCGATCTTTTTCATCACTCGTAATCCCAACCATGACGCCCGACAGGATACGGTCGATCCGCATCCCTCTCTCCCGTGCGAGAGACGAACATCATGCCCCCCTTGGCCTGCGTCGTCCCTCTTTTTCTTCAATTACCGTGCCAAGTGGCGAATCGCCAGGATATGCTTTCGGCGATGCCGCAATCTTTGTCCATATTGCCCGGATTCAGGGCAATTTCCTGTGGCGCTGCCCGTTTTTTAAGCAGCAAAAGATTGGCTCACAGATAGGGCGGCGCGTCGAGACCAGCGGGGCTTTTGGTGAAAATCTCGCAGCCGGTTTCGGTGATGCCGATACTATGTTCGAACTGGGCCGACAGGGTGCGGTCGCGCGTTACCGCCGTCCAGCCATCGTCCAGCATCTTCACGCCCGCCTTGCCGATGTTGATCATCGGTTCGATGGTGAAGAACATGCCTGGCTTCAATTCGGGGCCAGTGCCGGGGCGGCCGACATGGACGACCTCCGGGCTGTCGTGGAAGACGCGGCCCAGGCCATGGCCGCAAAAGTCGCGCACCACGCCATAGCGGTGCTTTTCGGCATGGCGCTGGATCACCGCGCCGATGTCGCCCAGATGGTTGCCGGGCTTCGCTTGCTCGATGCCCAGCATCAGGCATTCATAGGTCACTTCGACCAGGCGGCGCGCCTTGATCGGCGCTTCGCCCGCGATGAACATGCGGCTGGTGTCGCCATGCCAGCCATCGACCAGCGGGGTCACGTCGATATTGACGATGTCGCCATCTTTCAGCCGATAGTCGCCGGGAATGCCGTGGCAGATGACATTGTTGATCGAGGTGCAGCAGCTATGGGTGTAGCCGCGATAGCCGAGCGTTGCGGGCACGCCACCGCCATCCAGCGTCATGCGCCGGACGATGTCGTCCAGTTCGCCGGTGGTGACGCCCGGCACGACATGCGGCACCAGCGCGTCGAGTATCTCGGCGGCGAGCCGTCCGGCCTTGCGCATGCCAGCAAAACCGGCTGCGTCATAGAGTTTGATCGCAGTCGAGCGGGAGATCGGCGCGTCCGCCGTCATCGTCATATATTCGGTCATGGCATGACTATAGGGGCAGATGCGCGATAATGCGAGAGGGCGGCTAGGCAGCGCGACCAGCGCAGGCTATGCAGCGGCCATGGCCGATACCACCCGCATCTGGACCGCAGCGCTGATCGTCATCGGCGACGAGATATTGTCTGGCCGCACCCAGGACAAGAATGTGGCGCAGATCGCCCTGTGGCTCAACGTCCAGGGCATTCGCCTGCGCGAAGTGCGGGTCGTCGCCGACGATCAGGACGCGATCGTCGAGGCGGTCAACATATTACGAGTGCGCAACGATTATCTTTTCACCACCGGCGGCATCGGCCCGACTCACGACGACATCACGGTCGATGCGATCGCGGCGGCGCTGGGCGTGGCGGTAGAAATCCACCCGCAGGCGCGGGCGATGCTGGCGGGCTATTATGAGACACGCGGCGGGCTGACCGACGCGCGGCTGCGCATGGCACGGGTGCCTGCGGGTGCGAGCCTGATCGAAAATCGCATGTCGGGCGCACCCGGCATCCGGCATGGCAATATCTTCATCATGGCGGGCGTGCCGCACATCACCGCCGGGATGCTCGACAAGCTGACGGGCACGCTGGAGGGTGGCGTGCCCGTCCAGTCCGCGACGGTCGGTTGCTGGGTGGCGGAAAGCGAGATTGCCGACCTGCTGGGTGCGACCGAACGCGCGCATGAGGGCTGCCAGATCGGCAGCTATCCCTTCTTTCGTGAAGGCCGGACGGGCGCGAATTTTGTGGTGCGATCGACCGATAGCGACAGGCTTGATGCGTGCGTCACGGCATTGTCCGAAGGCCTCGAAGCGGGCGGCTGGCCTGTGACGGCCGGGGGCATCTGAAAACCCCCGCCGCCGGTCAGCGTTCGCGCGGCCGGTTGAGGTGCGATATCACCCCGCGCAGCGTCCGCACTTCCAGATGATTCCAGCCAGGCTTGGTCAAAAGGTTGCGCAGCGTCAGCTTGGTCGCGGGTGCGCGGTCTGGCGGGAAGAAATAGCCGACCTTTTCCAGCAGCGTGGTGAACTGGTCGATCATGCCCTCCAATTCCTCCTGCGGCGCGGGCACGCCAAGGTCGGTGATGGTGGGCTGAGCGAGGTTCGCCTGTTTCGACCATTCATAGGCGCACAGGATGACCGCTTGCGCGAGGTTCAGGGAGCCGAATTCCGGGTTGATCGGGACGGTTAATATCTTGCGGGCGAGCGCGACATCCTCGGTCTCCAGCCCGGATCGTTCGGGGCCGAAAATATAGGCGCAGCGCCCTTGCGCGGCATGGATTTCGCGGGCGGCTTCTTCGGGCGTGACCACGGGCTTGGTGACGCCGCGCTTGCGGACAGTGGTGGCATAGACATGGGCGCAGTCGGCCACGGCGTCGGCCAGCGTTTCATAGACCTGGGCTTGATCGAGGATGAAATCCGCGCCCGCCGCCGATGGGCCTGCGTCGGGATTGGGCCAGCCATCGCGGGGCGTGACCAGCCGCATCTCGGTCAGCCCGAAATTGAGCATCGCGCGCGCAGCCTTGCCGATATTCTCGCCCAGTTGCGGGCGGACGAGGACGATGACGGGGGGTGGGGGTGTATGTTCTATCATATTACCGTTCGTCCTGAGGTGGGGCTGAGCCTCTTTTAACGCCGTTCGGTTCGAGCCAGGGTCGAGCGTAGTCGAGACCCGTGGTCGAGAACGGGCAGCGTCCGATACCGCTTTCCAGTCCCCTCGAATTAAGGCTTCTTTCTTTTTGCGCGACCAATCCTTCACCTGGCGCTCGCGCTCCAGCGCGTCGATCCGATCCGTGAAGGTTTCGCTGAACACCAGTTCTACCGGGCGTCGATCATGCGTATAGCCCGGAATTTCCCCAGACTGATGTTGTCCGATACGCCGTTCCAGATCGTCGGTGTGGCCCGTATAATAGCTGCCATCGGCGCAGCGGAGGATGTAAATCCAGAAACTCATGTTGCGCGTTGTTCTCGACAAGCTCGAACCGAACGGAGGTTGGGGGCCGGGGCGAACGGAGGCAGGATCGTGCTCATCCCCCCACTTCCTTCACCGTGCCGGCGAAATCCTCGAAATCCTTGGCATCCGTGAAGTCCTTATACACGCTGGCGAAGCGGATATAGGCGACGCTGTCGAGGCGTTTGAGGCCTTCCATCACCATTTCGCCGATCGCGCGGGCGGGGACTTCGGTGTCGCCGCTGGTTTCGAGCTGGCGCTGGATGCCGGAGATCAGCTTTTCGATGCGGCTGGGGTCGATCGGGCGCTTGCGGCAGGCAATGCCGATCGAGCGGGCGAGTTTGTCGCGCTCGAACGCTTCCTTGCGGCCCTCGCTCTTGACCACCCAGATGTCGCGGAGCTGGATGCGCTCGAAGGTGGTGAAGCGGGCGGCGCACGCTTCGCACTGGCGGCGACGGCGGATGGCGGTGCCGTCCTCCGTCGGCCGACTGTCCTTCACCTGGCTGTCTTCATGGGAACAGAAGGGGCAGCGCATGATCGTCTCCTTAAAATTCCCCCTCCCGCTCGCGGGAGGGGGCTAGGGGGTGGGCCTGCTCAAACGCTGCCGAAACTGGACAGGCCCCACCCCAACCCCTCCCCTAGAGGGGAGGGGCTTTTATCGTTTAGTAAATCGGGAACCGTCCGGTCAGCGCCAGCACCTTCTCACGGACATGGGCTTCGACCTGGCCGTCGCCGTCATCGCCATTGCGCTTGAGGCCTTCCACGACCTCGGCAATCAACTCGCCGATCTCGCGGAATTCCGCTTCGCCGAAACCGCGCGTGGTGCCTGCGGGGGTGCCGAGGCGCACGCCCGACGTCACGAACGGGCTGGCGGTGTCGAACGGGACGTTGTTCTTGTTGCAGGTGATGTAGGCGCGATCCAGCGCCTTTTCGGCGGCCTTGCCGGTGGTGTTCTTGGCGCGCAGGTCGACCAGCATCAGGTGATTGTCGGTGCCGCCCGACACGATCGACAGGCCAGCATCGGCCAGCGTTGCGGCCAGCGTCTTGGCGTTGGCGACGATCTGGTGCGCGTAAGCCTTGAACTCCGGCGTCAGCGCTTCCTTGAACGCCACAGCCTTGGCGGCGATGATATGCATCAGCGGGCCACCCTGCAGGCCGGGGAAGATGGCGCTGTTGAACTTCTTCGCGAGTGCCTCGTCATTGCACAGGATGATGCCAGACCGCGGGCCACGCAGCGACTTGTGGGTCGTGGTGGTGGTGACATGGGCGTGGGGGACGGGCGAGGGATGCGCGCCGCCCGCGACCAAGCCGGAGAAATGCGACATGTCGGCGAGCAGATAGGCACCCACTTCGTCGGCGATCTCGCGGAAGCGTTCGAAATCCCAGTGGCGCGAATAGGCGGTGCCGCCGCAGATGATGAGCTTGGGCTTGCTCTCGCGCGCGATGCGGGCGACTTCGTCCATGTCGATCCGATGATCGTCGGCGCGCACGCCATAGGCGACCGGGTTGAACCATTTGCCCGACATGTTGACCGGCGACCCGTGGGTCAGATGGCCGCCCGACGACAGGTCGAGGCCCATGAAGGTATCGCCCGGCTGGAGCAGGGCCAGGAACACGGCCTGGTTCATCTGGCTGCCGCTATTGGGCTGGACGTTGGCGAATTTCGCGCCGAACAACTCTTTCGCCCGTTCGATCGCCAACGTCTCGACGACATCGGCATATTCGCAGCCGCCATAATAGCGCTTGCCCGGATAGCCTTCGGCATATTTGTTGGTGAAGATCGAACCGGCAGCTTCCAGCACGGCTTTCGACGCGATATTTTCGGACGCGATCAGTTCGATCTTGTCCTGCTGGCGCTTCAATTCATGTTCGATCGCGCCGAAGATTTCGGGGTCCGCGCTGGCAAGCGATTCGCTGAAGAAGCCATCCTGACGGATGGCCGGGCTAAGGGTGTCGATGCTCATCGAAATATCCTTTCAGAGCGCGGGCTGGGATAGTTTGTCGACGCGGCCGGCATGGCGGCCTCCGCCAAATTCGGTGGTTAGGAAGGCGATGACACAGGCCTTGGCCATGTCTACGCCGGTCAGGCGCGCACCCATGGCCAGCACATTGGCGTCATTATGTTCGCGCGAGAGCGCCGCCGACAGCGGCTCGCCGACCAGCGCGCAGCGGCAGGCCGGGTTGCGATTGACCGCGATCGAAATGCCGATGCCCGACCCGCAGAGCGCAATGCCGCGATCCGCCGCGCCGGTGGCAACCGCTGTCGCGAGTTTGTAACCATAATCGGGATAATCCACCCGATCGTTGGAGGCGGGGCCGAGGTCGTCGACCTCATGCCCTTCGTCGCGCAGCCATTGCGCCAGCTCCGCCTTCAATTCGATGGCGGCATGGTCGGATGCGATGGCGATCTTCATCTGCGGTGCGTCCCTTCACCGATGGGGTGATTCGTTCCCGCGCCTCTTAGGGGCAGAAGCGCTAGATTGCCACCTTGCTCCGCCGCCCTTATGGGCAGAGCCATGACAGGCACGATCCTCTCCATCCTGATGCTGGCCGGGCTGCTGCTGACCGGCGGCGGCCTCTATGTGATGGTCAAGTTGCGCGACCGCAAGCGCGGGGCGCTGATGATCATCGCGGGGCTGGTGATGTTCGGCAATGTCGCGATCACGGCGATACCGGGGCCGGACCTGCCGGGGCTGGAACGGCGCTGAACAAAAAAAGGGACCATCGTCGGACGGTCCCTTTTTTGTTCAGCGCTTTGTTTTTGGCTCAGCGGATCGGCGAATCCGGGGACAGGCGCATGTCGAGATAATTGTCGACCGACTTCATCAGTTGGTCGAGTTCATGTTCGAAGAAGTGATTGGCACCCCGGATCTCATCATGATGGATGGTGATGCCCTTTTGCGTGCGCAGCTTGTCGACCAGCTTCTGGACGGCGCTGGCGGTCACGACTTCATCGGACGTGCCCTGCACGATGATACCCGACGAGGGGCAGGGCGCGAGGAAGGAGAAGTCGTACATGTTGGCGGGCGGCGCGACCGAGATGAAGCCGCGGATTTCCGGGCGGCGCATCAGCAATTGCATGCCGATCCAGGCACCGAAGGAGAAGCCCGCAATCCAGGTGGTCTGCGCTTCGGGGTGGAAGCTCTGCACCCAGTCGAGCGCCGCTGCGGCATCGGACAGTTCGCCAATGCCGTTGTCGAACGTCCCCTGGCTGCGGCCGACGCCCCGGAAGTTGAAGCGCAGCACGGCAAAGCCGCGCTTCACGAAGGTCTTGTAGAGCGCCTGGGTGATGCGGTCGTTCATGGTGCCGCCGCCCTGCGGATGCGGGTGCAGGATCATGGCGACCGGCGCACGCGGGCGGGGCGGGGGGCTGAAACGGCCTTCGAGACGGCCTTCGGGTCCGGTAAAGATTACGTCTGGCATGGCACCTGTTATCGTTCTGGGCCACTCGGCCCGGATGGGCAGGGCGGCAAATGGAGTCGCGACGGGCGCGCCAAGGGATGTGCTGGCGCAGCGCGGCAGACCGCCTATATAGAAGCCGCCGCCATTTCCGCAATCAATGAGTAGCCCCCCTTGGCCGCCGACCGCCTCTATCTCGATCATGCCGCGACGACACCGATGCTGGCGCAGGCGCAGGCGGCGATGGTTGCCGCCATGGGCCATTGGGCCAACCCGTCCAGCCCCCATGCCGACGGCCGCGCCGCGCGCGCCGCGCTGGAGGAGGCGCGCGCCCGGATCGCGGCGGCGCTGGGCTGGGACGGGCATGTGATTTTCACGTCGGGGGCGAGCGAGGCGATCGCGATCGGGCTGGGTCGGGCAAAGGCGGGGCGGGTTGTGACGTCGGCGGTGGAGCATGATGCCGTGCTGCGGCTGACGAAGGGGGCCGAGCGACTGGCGGTGGATGGGGATGGTTGCGTCCATATGCTTCGTCATTCCCGCGCAGGCGGGAACCCATCTCCCAGCCTCACCACGGATATAGCGGGGGAGATGGATCCCCGCCTGCGCGGGGATGACGGGGGGGGCACAATTTTCGCCATCCAGCACGTCAACAATGAAACGGGCGTGATCCAGCCACTGGACGCGCTGGATCGTTCCGGCGCGATCCTCTTCGCGGATTGCGCGCAGAGCGCGGGCAAACTGCCGCTGCCCGATGCCGACATGATCGCGATCAGCGGGCATAAATTTGGTGGTCCGCCCGGCATCGGCGCGCTGCTGATCCGCGATCTGGCGCTCATTGAGGCGAGCGGTGGGCAGGAGCAGGGCTATCGCGCGGGGACCGAGAATCTGCCTGCGATCCTGGCGATGGCGGCGGCGCTGGAGGCGCGGGCGGACTGGTTGCCGGGTGCCGCCATCCTGCGCGCACGGCTGGATGCAGGGATCGAGGCGGCGGGCGGGGTGATCGTCGCGCGCGATGCGCCGCGTATCGCGGCGATCGCCAGCTACCGGATGCCGGGCCTGTCGGCGCGCGCGCAACTCATTCAGTTTGATATGACGGGCATTTCGGTGTCTGCGGGCAGCGCCTGTTCGTCCGGTTCGCTCAAGACCAGCCATGTGCTGCACGCGATGGGCTGGGACGAGGCGGTGGCGAGCGAGGTGGTGCGGGTGAGTTTCGGGCCGCAGACAGGCGAGGCCGACGTCGATCGCTTTCTGGCCGCCTGGACCACGATGGCGCAGCGGGCGCGGCGATGATCTATCTGGATTATCAGGCGACCACGCCGCTCGCCCCCGAAGCCTATGAGGCGATGGTCCCGTTGCTGCGCGACCAGTTCGCCAATCCCCACAGCGCGCATCGGCCGGGCCGGGCGGCGGCGGCGCAGGTGGAGGTGGCGCGCGAAGCGGTCGGCGCGTTGTTGCCGTCCAGCGGGCGGTTGCTGTTCACGTCAGGCGCGACCGAGGCGCTCAACATCGCCATTCAGGGTGCGCCCAAAGGCGATATCGTCACCATCGCGACTGAACATGCGGCGGTGCTGGATACGGTCGAGGCCTTGCGGCGCGCGGGGCGGGCTGTGACGGTGCTGCCGGTCGGGGCGGATGGTGTCGTGGACTTGGATGCGGCCGCGCAGGCGATACGACCCGGCGTCGCGCTGGTGGCGGTGATGCTGGTCAATAATGAGATCGGCGTCATCCAGCCCGTCGCGACGCTGGCGGCGTTGGCGCATCAGGCGGGCGCGCTGCTGCTATGCGACGCGGTGCAGGGCTATGGCCGGGTGCCGATCCCCGACACATGCGACATGGTCGCGATCAGCGCGCACAAAATCCATGGGCCAAAGGGGGTGGGCGCCTTGTGGCTGCGCGACGGGGTCAGCCTTACCCCGCTCCTCCATGGCGGCGGGCAGGAGGGCGGGTTGCGCTCCGGCACGCTTTCGCCCGCGCTGTGCGCCGGATTCGGGGTTGCCGCGCGATTGATGCGCGACCGGGCGGAGGCCGACCGCGCCCACGTCGAATCGCTGGCCGTTCTTGCCCGAACCCTATTTGCCGACTGGACGATCAATGGCAGCGTGACCGCGCGCTATCCGGGCAACCTCAACCTGCGCCGCGCCGGAATCGATGGCGCGCGATTGTTGTCGGATTGCCGCAATATCGCTTTTTCGCTCGGCAGCGCTTGCGCAAGCGGGTCCGGCAGGCCTAGCCATGTGCTGCGCGCACTGGGCCTGACAGACGCACAGGCGCGTGGATCGGTGCGGATCGGCTTTGGCCGCTATACGACACCGGCCGAACTGGAGAGCGCTGCGGAGGCATTGAACAAGGCGGCAGCCGCACAAGCGGCGCTGTAAAAAAGGGAGCGTCGCACCATCATGACCAGGGTTACCTTCATCAGCGCTGACGGGGAACGGCGACAGGAGGTCGATGCCCCGGCGGGATCGGTGCTGCTCGACATCGCACAGGCGGCGGGCCAGCCGCTCGAAGGGACGTGCGAGGGGCAGATGGCCTGTTCGACCTGCCATGTCATTGTCGAAGCCGCCGATTTTCCGCGCCTGGGCCGCGCCAGCGAGGATGAGGAGGATATGCTCGACCTTGCTGCGTCCGCCACGCGCACCAGCCGCCTGTCGTGCCAGATTGTCCTGGCCGATGGGCTGGATCAACTGACCGTGCGCATCCCGCCTGAATCCTATAATATGCAAGGTATGTGAAGCCGATGAAACGACTGCCCGCGCTCGCGCTGCTCCTGCTGATCGCCGCGCCGTCCAGCGCCGCCGACAAACAGAAAAAGACCAAGGAGCCAGTGCCGACCAGGCAGCTCGATTCGCTGCTGCCGCCTGCGCCGCGCTATCTGGTGCCGCAATCGGCGCTGGAGCAGGTGCGCAATCCCAAGGAGATAGAGGAAGAAACAGGCGGGCGGCTGGGCGTCGCGCTGGTCGACAGCAATGGCGCGTTGCTGCTGGGCTTCAACCGTGACGAGCCGTTCGCCATGTGCTCGACCTTCAAGGGGCCATTGGCGGCCGCCGTGTTGATTGGCGCGGAAGGCGGCAAGTTCGGGCTGGATGGCGAAATCTCTTACGGCAAGGACGATCTTCTCGATTATGCGCCGGTGGTGAAGAAGAATTTGAAACGCGGCCGGATGAGCATGGCCGAACTGGCGCAGGCGGCGGTCGAGGTCAGCGATAACAGCGCCGCCAATCTGCTGCTGCCGATGCTGGGCGGGCCGCCGGGGTTGACCGCCTTCATGCGCGCTCATGGCGACAGCGTGACCCGGCTGGATCGTAACGAGCCGGAGTTGAACGAAAATGCCGAGGGCGATCCGCGCGATACGACCACGCCCGCCGCTATGGCCGGGTTGATGGGGCGGCTGTTGTTCCGCGACATGCAGGGCGAGAGCGCCGAGCGGCTGCGTGGCTGGCTCAACGCCAGCAGCACGGGCGACAAGCGGATCAAGGCGGGCCTGCCCGAAGGCTGGACGTCGGGCAGCAAGACCGGCACTTGCGGCACCGCCTATAATGACGTGGCGCTGGTCAAGTCGCCGGCGGGTGACGAATATATATTGGCGGTCTATCTCGACCGGCCGACGGTCGATGCGAAGAAGGCCGAGGCGGCGATTGCGGAAACCGCGCGGGCCGCGCTTAATTTCGTCGGGCAGGCGCAGAAGAGCGGGCTGGAATAGGAGCATTCCGCCGTTCCGTTCGTGTCGAGCGAAGTCGAGACACGCTTGCGCCAAGTTCGCCGCTTCTCGACTTCGCTCGAAGCGAACGGCTTTGGTTGCCCCTTGCCATTATGTCACCCTTTCGCCATATGCGCCGCGGGAGTCGGGCGGACGTGATCGTCGCGAACCGGGTCAGGTCCTGACGGAAGCAGCCACAGTGATTTCGTCACGGGTCGTTCCGGCTCCCACCTTCCAGCCATCATCCCGCTTCGACAAGGGCGGCCCGAACGGCTAGACCACAGCAATGTCCGATTCCCCGCAGCCCTATCGCGTCCTCGCGCGCAAATATCGACCGCGCAGCTTTCATGAACTGATCGGGCAGGATGCGATGGTCCAGACGCTGGGCAATGCGATCCGGCGCGGGCGGCTGGCCCATGCCTTTTTGATGACCGGCGTGCGCGGGGTCGGCAAGACATCGACCGCGCGGCTGATCGCCAAGGCGCTCAACTGTATCGGCGAAGACGGGCAGGGCGGGCCGACGATCGACCCTTGCGGCGTCTGCGAACCCTGCACCGCGATTGCCGAGGGGCGGCATATCGACGTGGTCGAGATGGACGCTGCCAGCCATACCGGCGTCGATGACGTGCGCGAAATCATCGAGGCGGTGCGCTATGCCGCCGTTTCCGCGCGCTACAAGATCTACATTATCGACGAAGTGCATATGCTGTCCAAAAACGCCTTCAACGCGCTGTTGAAGACGCTGGAGGAGCCGCCTGCGCATGTGAAATTCCTGTTCGCGACGACCGAAGTGAACAAGGTGCCGGTCACCGTCCTGTCGCGCTGCCAGCGGTTCGACTTGCGGCGCATTCCGGCCGACCTGCTCGCCAGCCATTTCGCCCATGTGGTGGAGGCCGAGAAGGTCGCGGCGGAGCCGGATGCGCTGTCGCTGATCGCGCAGGCGGCCGAAGGGTCGGCGCGCGATGGCCTCTCCATCCTCGACCAGGCTATCGCCCATGCGGAAATGGGGGAAGGTGAGCCGGTCGTCACGGCGGCGCAGGTGCGCGACATGCTCGGCCTGTCGGATCGCGGTGCGGTGCGCCGTCTGCTGGGGCTGCTGCTGGCGGGCGATACCGCCGCGCTGCTGACGGCCGTGCGCGATCAATATGCGCTGGGCGTCGAGCCGCTGGCGCTGATGCGCGGGCTGATGGAACTGGTCCATGCGGTGACGCTGGTGAAGGCAGGGCGCGATATTGCCAGCCCCGGCCAGTCCGCCGAGGAACGCGATGCGCTGGCGGATTGGGCGTCGCAGATCGGCTTCGCGCCGCTGCATCGGCTGTGGCAATTGCTGGTCAAGGGCCATGACGAGGTGGCGAGCGCGGTGCTGCCGATCGAAAGCTGTGAAATGGCGCTGCTGCGGGTGATGCATGCCGCGACCATGCCCGATCCGGGCGAGATTGCGCGGATACTGCGCGAAGGCGGGCCTGTTGCAGCGGCGGCACCGGGCGCGGTGGCTGCGACTCCAAGTGCTGGTCCTGCCGCGCAATTGCCAGCCACTTTTCCCGACCTGATCGAGGCCTTCTGGCAGCGCGGCAAGGGCCAGTTGGCGCAGGAGCTGCATGATAGCGTCGCGCTGGTGCGCTATGCGCCGCCTGAGATGGACTATCGCGCGGCACCCTCGCTATCGGCGGATTTCGCCGCGCGGATCGCGCCTGCGCTCAAGGAGGTGACGGGCGTTGCCTGGCGTGTGGCGCAGAGCGATGGCGAGGCACAGCCGACCCTCTTGGCGCAGGAGCAGGCCGCGCAGGCCAATGCCCGCGCCGCAATTCTCGAAACCCCGGTGGTGAAGGCGGCGATGGCGGCCTTTCCCGACGCGGAGCTGGACGACCGGCTCGAACAATGGAGTGTAGGACAATGAAGGATCTGAACGAAATCCTGGGCATGGCAAGCCGTGTGCAGGAAGAATTGCAGCGCGCGCAGGACAATCTCGACAAGCTGGAAGTCGAGGGCGCGGCTGGCGGCGGTCTCGTCAAGGTGAAGGCGTCGGCCAAGGGGCGCATTTTGGGCGTTTCGATCGACGACAGCCTGCTGGCCCCCTCGGAAAAGCAGATGCTCGAAGACCTGGTGACCGCCGCGTTCAACGACGCGCGCAAGAAGGCGGACGAGGTCAGCAATGCCGAAATGGGCAAGATGACGGCAGGCCTGCCCTTGCCCCCCGGCTTCAAACTGCCGTTCTGAGCGCGGATGTGCGCGAAGAGCCCTATAATAACCCTGGGTTCATCGTGACCGCATTATGACATCCCCTGATTGATTGACGCGATAGGCATCCCCATAAAGGCGATGAACCGTAGGACAGGCCCCATTTGGCCCGGAGTGTGAATGACTGTGCAATATCCCCTTCTGCCGCTGCGTGACATCGTCGTCTTTCCGCAGATGATCGTCCCGCTCTTCGTCGGTCGCGACAAGAGCGTCTCCGCGCTGGAAGCGGCGATGGAAGGCAATAAGGAAATCTTCCTGGTGTCGCAGCTCGACCCGGCCGAGGATGATCCGGGCCAGGATTCGCTCTATGATACGGGCGTCGTGGCGGTTGTGCTGCAATTGCTCAAGCTGCCCGATGGCACGGTGCGCGTGCTGGTCGAGGGCAAGCATCGCGCGCGGCTGGCGACGATGGCGGAGACGGGCACGCATCTGATCGCCGATGTCGAAGCGATCGAGGATATTGCCGCCGAAGGGCCGGAAGCCGCCGCGCTGATGCGCTCGGTCGCCGAGCAGTTTGAAAATTACGCCAAGCTCAACAAGAAGCTGCCCGCCGAAACGCCGGTGCAGTTGCGCGAGATCGAAGATGCCGGGCGGTTGGCCGATGCCGTGTCCGCCAATATCAACGTCAAGGTGTCCGACAAGCAATCGCTGCTGGTCGAGGCCGATCCGGTCAAGCGGCTGGAAATGGTGTTCGCCTTCATGGAAGGCGAACTGGGCGTGCTCCAGGTCGAAAAGAAGATCCGTGGCCGCGTGAAGCGCCAGATGGAAAAGACCCAGCGCGAATATTATCTCAATGAGCAGTTGAAGGCGATCCAGCGCGAACTGGGCAATGGCGAGGGCGAGGAAGGTGATGAACTGGCCGAACTGGCCGAGAAGATCGCCAAGACCAAGCTGAGCAAGGAAGCGCGCACGAAAGCGACGGCGGAGCTAAAGAAGCTCAAGGGCATGCAGCCCATGTCGGCCGAAGCGACCGTGGTGCGCAACTATCTCGACGTGCTGCTGGGCTTGCCCTGGGGCAAGAAGGGCAAGGTCAAGAATGACCTCAAGCGCGCGCAGGATGTGCTCGACGAGGATCATTTCGCGCTCGACAAGGTCAAGGACCGGATCATCGAATATCTCGCCGTCCAGGCGCGCACCAATAAGCTGAAAGGCCCGATCCTGTGCCTCGTCGGCCCGCCGGGCGTGGGCAAGACGTCGCTTGGCCGTTCGATCGCCAAGGCGACCGGACGCGAGTTCGTGCGCCAGTCGCTGGGCGGCGTGCGCGACGAGGCCGAAATTCGCGGTCACCGCCGCACCTATATTGGCTCGCTGCCGGGCAAGATCGTTACCAACTTGAAGAAGGCGGGGACGATGAACCCGCTGTTCCTGCTCGACGAGATCGACAAGCTGGGCCAGGACTTCCGCGGCGATCCGGCGTCGGCGCTGCTTGAAGTGCTGGACCCCGAACAGAATAGCAAGTTCCAGGACCATTATCTGGAAATCGACGTCGATCTTTCGGACATCATGTTCGTGACGACCGCCAACTCCTTGAATTTGCCGCAAGCCTTGCTCGATCGGATGGAGATCATCCGGCTGGAAGGCTATACCGAGGACGAGAAGGTCGAGATCGCCCAGCGGCATTTGATCGCCAAGCAGATCGACGCTCATGGCCTGAAGGAAGGTGAGTTCGAAGTGACCGAGGAGGCCGTTCGCGACCTCATCCGTTACTATACCCGCGAGGCGGGCGTCCGCACGCTGGAGCGCGAAGTCGCGCGGCTGGCTCGCAAGGCGCTGCGCAAGATCCTCGAAGGCGTCTATGACAAGGTCGTCATCACGCCGGAGACGCTGGCGGACTATGCCGGCGTGCGCAAATTCCGTCATGGCGTGGGCGAGGAAGAGCATCAGATCGGCGCGGTGACGGGCCTGGCCTGGACCGAGGTCGGCGGCGAATTGCTGACGATCGAGGCGGTGACGGTGCCCGGCAAGGGCATGATCAAGACCACCGGCAAGCTCGGCGACGTGATGACCGAATCGATCCAGGCGGCTTTCTCTTATGTGAAGGCGCGCTCGCCCGGCTATGGCATCAAGCCCAGCATCTTCAACCGCAAGGACATCCACATCCATCTGCCCGAAGGCGCGGTGCCCAAGGATGGGCCGTCGGCGGGCATCGGCATGGTCACCTGCATCGTGTCGACGCTGACCGGCATCCCGGTCCACAAGGATGTGGCGATGACCGGCGAGGTGACCTTGCGCGGTCGCGTCCTGCCGATCGGCGGCTTGAAGGAAAAGCTGCTGGCGGCGCTGCGCGGTGGCATCAAGACGGTGTTGATCCCGCAGGAAAATGAGAAAGACCTAGCGGAAATCCCGGCCAATATCCGGGACGGGCTGGAGATCGTTCCGGTCAGCCATGTGGATGAAGTGCTGGCCCGCGCGTTGATGTCGGTTCCCGAAGCGATTGCCTGGACCGAAGAGGATGACCTGGCCGCGCAGCCCAGCAGCGTTCAAGGACGCGATGGGGACGCCACGTTGCGCCATTGAACGATCGGTCAACAGGGGAAAGTGGCGGGTTTCGGCCATATTCATGCTGCATTGCGAAATTTCACGCTATCGGCTAACTTCGTCGCTTTCCCTTTGACAGCCGCCGAAAGCTGCGCCTTATTGCCGCCCCTACGCCGCGATTCCTATACTAACCTAACAGCACCAGGGGGTTCCCAAGGCATGAACAAGCAGGATCTGATCAGCGCGGTTGCCGAAAGCAGCGGCCTTACCAAAAATGATGCAACCAAGGCTGTGGAAGGCGTGTTCGACGCCATCACCGGCGCGCTGAAAAAGGGCGACGAAGTGCGCCTCGTCGGCTTTGGCACCTTCTCCGTCACGCAGCGCAAGGCGTCGACGGGCCGCAACCCGCGCACCGGCGAAACGATGACGATCAAGGCATCGACCCAACCCAAGTTCAAGGCCGGCAAGGGCCTTAAGGACTCGGTCAACTGACGCTTTGCGCATCTGCGTACGGCGCAGGTGCCCGCGTCGAGCGACCATGAAGGCGTCGCGGCCTGAATATACAAGAGAGTAAGCGATCACGGGGATTCACCCGTTATCGCTGAGTGGAAGGCAAAAGGGTGGACGCTGATACAGCGGCCACCCTTCTTCTTTTGGCGCGGGGGCGATGCTCGACGGGATCGGCCGGACAGTTTAGGGAAGCGGGCATGTGGATGAGACGATATGCTGCGTCTTGCGGCGCAGGCGTGATCGCGCTGTTGCTGACGGCCTGTGGGGGCGGCCAATATCGGCCGGTGCGCGACGTGCCGGTCAGGATCGGCCCGCCCTATGTCGTGCGCGGCGTCACCTACACGCCTGCCGCCGATCCGGGCTATGACATGCTGGGTTATGCAAGCTGGTATGGGTCGGAATCGGGCAATCGCACCGCCAATGGCGAACGCTTCCGCGCGGGCTGGGTGACGGCCGCGCATACCAGCCTGCCGCTGCCCAGCTATGTCGAGGTAACGGCGCTGGACACGGGGCGCACCATCGTCGTGCGGGTCAATGATCGCGGGCCTTTTTCCGGGCGCGGGCGGGTGATCGACCTGTCGCGCGGCGCGGCGGAGAAATTGGGCGTTCGGGCGCAGGGTCATGTGCCGGTGCGGGTGCGGCTGGTCGATCCGCCCGAAAAGGATCGCGCACGGCTGCGCAAGGGCAAGCCAGCGCCGATGCGGCCAACCGTGCCCGAAGCCACGCTGCGCAAATTGCGCGCCCAGTTGCGTGCGGCCGGGCTGTAAGGCGACGGAAAGCGCCGATCGCGGCATTTGCCTGCTTGACGAGGCAGGGTGAGCCGCATATGTGCCCACTTCTCGCGGGCCTTCTGGCCCCATGGCGATCGTAGCTCAGTTGGTTAGAGCGCCGGTTTGTGGTACCGGAGGTCGGGGGTTCAAGACCCCTCGATCGCCCCATTTTCTCCCTTCCACCCTGATGCCGCGCATATTTGCCGGTCAGGCGGGAAGGGGCTTCGCAGCATCGCGATTGCGCCCTATAGCCCCCGGCATGACCGATGCGCGCGACAAGGGGCTGACCCTCAATCCCAAATATGACGACCATGGCCTGATCACGGCGGTGGTGACCGATGTGGACAGCGGCGACCTGCTGATGGTCGCGCATATGAACGCGCAGGCATTGGCGTTGACGGTCGAAACGGGCCTTGCCCATTTCTGGTCGCGCAGCCGCCAGGCGCTGTGGAAGAAGGGCGAAACGTCGGGCAACATGCTGGCGGTGCGCGACATCCGCATCGATTGCGATCAGGACGCGATTTGGGTGAAGGCGGTCCCTGCCGGGCCGACCTGCCACACCGGCGCGCGCTCCTGCTTCTTCCGCCGGGTCGGGCCGGATGGCCTGAGCTTGGTTGACTAGGGCGTCGATGCGGCGATCCGGTCTTGCTCTGTGTCTGATGCTGGCGGCGTGCCAGCCTGCCGCCGTTTCCAACGACATGGCGGCCGAGGCGGGCGGCCTGCCAGCGTCCGGGCTGGAGCGCGCTGCGATCGAGAGTGGGGTGATCAGCGACGCAGCCAAAATCTCGCCCGTCGGGCTGTTTCAGCGCCGCCACGAAGCCGGGCGCGATGCGCTGTGCATCATTCCTGCTGCCAACGGAACGCTGCGCTTCGGGTTGGAAGCGAATTTTGGCGAGCAACTGGCGTGCCGGGGCAATGGAACGATCCGGCGTGCGGGGGAAAAACTGATTCTGCGCTTTGCAGGCGTCGATCGCTGCATCATCGTCGCCCAATATGATGGCGATCAGGTCGCCTTGCCGGGTGTCGTGGATCTGGCTTGCGGGCGACTATGCGACGGACGCGGCACGCTGGAGGGGGTCAGCTTCCCCCGGATCGCGGGCGACGCAGCAACGGCCCTGCGCGCGCGCGGGCCGGGTGGCCAGCCGCTCTGCAAAAGCTGAATGCCCTGGCAGGGTCAATGGCCGATATAGCGGCCCGGCCGGTGATTGACGATCAGCACCGCATTGATCGCCGCCGCTGACAGGATCGACAGCGCAAAGCGATCGGCGCTCAGCAGCGGTAATGATGCGAGCAGGATGATGGCATCGCCGATCATCTGGGTACGGCCCGCATTCCATCCGCGCGTCTTTTGCAAAGTGAGCGCGATAACGCCCAACCCGCCGACACCCGCACCGTGGCGGGCAATGGCGAGAATACCGAAACCGATGATCGACCCGCCGAACAGCGCGGCAAACAGCGGACTGACCCGCGCCAGTTCCAGCGCCAGCGGCATCATCATGCCAATGCCCATGATCGCGATATTGGCGAACAGCGTCTTGAGGCCGAAGGCCGCGCCCATCGCCCGCCCGGCAAACAGGAAGAAGGGAATGTTGATCAGCAGGAACAGCGTCGCGGGTGACCAGTGGATCAGATAGGAAAGCAGCAGCGCAATGCCCGCCATGCCGCCGGTCACCAGATTGGCCTGTTTCAGCAGCATCAGCCCCATGGCGATGAAGGCGCAGCCCAGCGCGATGGCATAGCCATCTTCGGCCAGATTATGCGGGCGGGGTGCGGGGAAGGCGTGCGTGGGAGTCATGGCGTGTCCGTCAAGCGTTACGCCCCGGTCATCCTCTTGCCCTGCCGCTGCTCATACAGCGGACGCGCGCCACTGCAAGAGGGTGCGCTTATCCGCCGGTGTCGATCTGCGCCGGGCCGAACTGGTCGATCGCCTGGAACAGCAGCGTCAGCGCTGCGCGTTCCTCCGCCACGATCTCCGGCCGCCACACTTCGAACAACAGGATGACGCGGGTGTCGGCGCTGCGGTTCCAGGCCTCATGCTCGATGCTGTCGTCGAAGATCAGCATTTCGCCCCGGTGCCATGCCCGCGTCTCCGCGCCCACGCGCAAGGCGCAATCAGGAGGCGTCAGTAATGGCAGGTGGCAGATAAGCCGCGTGTTGAGCAGGCCATGATGGGGCGCAATATGGGTGTCGGGCTTGAGCAGCGACCAGAGCGCCATCGGCGATCGCCCTTCGATCACCGGCATCGGCGCATGGGTGAGTGCGGCCATGACGGCCGGGCAGCGCGCGGCATGGTCCGGCACCGGCGCGCCGCTCTGCCAGAAATAATAGGCGCCCCAACTGGGGTCGTCGCGCAATTTGTTGTTGGGCGCGGGGCGCGCCTTCGATGTCTGGACATAGGGCGCGAAGTCGGGCGCGCCCGCACGTACGGCCGCCAGTTCGGCGACGATTGCCTCGGTCATCGCCTCCATCGGCGCGACCCAGTCGAAGTCGCTGCGTTCGTAGAAGGCGCGCTGGGGCAGGCCGGGGAAATAGAACATGCTGGGCTGTTGCAGGAATATTGCGCGCTTGCCGAGCAGCAGGTCGCTGGCGAGCGCGATGCGGGGCAGGGAAGGCAGGTCGCGAATCGCGGCGGTCAGATGATCCTCGAAGCGCTGGCTCGATTGGGCGACGGCGTCTTGTGCCTGTTGCAGCAGGGGTTGGAGTTGCGGCGGCGCGCCATGGGCCGCCGCTTGCGCCAGCGCGGTACGCCGCCAACTGATCGCGCCGCGATCGTCGCCGCGCGCCTGCGCATTATGGCCCATGGCGAGCAGCGCGGGGAGGTTGCGGGGATCGCCCGCCAGGATCGCGCGTAGCGCCTCCGCCTCGCCATCCCGATCGCCCAGCCGGTTGCAGACCTGCGCCAGCAGCATCGGCGGCGGGGCGGCCATCTGCGCCAGCGTCGTGCGCGCCTTGGCCGCGTCACCCCCGCGCAGCGCCACCAATGCGGCCTGGGCCAGCGCCTCTTCTCTTGCCTGATCGCTCATGCGCCTGCCTTATCGGGGACAGGCGCTGCGGCAAAGCGGCTTATCCGGCCGGAAGCGCGATCATTCGCGTGGTCCGCTGTTGCAGCGCGATCGACAGCAGGAAGACAGCGAGGCCACCAAGCGCCAGCGCGGCACCGATCCAGCCGGTCGAAGTGAGGCCATAGCCCGCCGCGATCGCCACGCCGCCAAGCCAGGGGCCAAGCGCATTGGCGACGTTGAAGGCGCTATGGTGCAGTGCCGCCGCGAGCGTCTGCGCATCGCCCGATACGTCCATCAACCGCGCCTGCAACGGCGTGCCAAGGCCACCGCCCGCGCCGATCAGGAAGATGATGAGGCTCAGCGTCCAGATATTGCCCGCCATCAGCGGGAATAGGGCGAGTGCGCCCGCGCTCCACAACAGCACGAGGATGACGGTGCGGTTGAGCGCCCGGTCGGCCATCCACGCAGCGACGAGGTTGCCGATCGTCATGCCGACGCCGAAGATCATCAGGATCAGCGGCACCCAGACTTCGGACACGCCGGTCACTTCGATCATGGTGGAGGCGACATAGGTGTAGACGGCGAACAGCCCACCAAAGCCGATCGCGCCGGTCAGCAGCGTCAGCCAGACTTGCGGCTTGGCGAGCGCAGTCAGTTCCCGCGCGGCGCTCGCCTTGGGGTCGCCCGCATCGCGCGGGGCGTAAAGCGCGACCAGCGTCATCGTCGCGATGGCGAGCGCGGTGACCACGAAAAAGCCCGACCGCCAGCCAAGCGCCTGACCCATCCAGTTGGCGACGGGGACGCCCAGCACCGTGGCGATGGTCAGGCCCGACATGACCCGCGCGATGGCCTGCGCCCGCTTTTCGATCGGCACCAGCTTGGCGGCCACCAAAGCGGCAACGCCGAAATAGGCGCCATGCGGCACACCGCTCAGGAAGCGGAAGGCGAGCATCCAGCCATAGCTGGGCGACAGCGCGGACAGGCCATTGCCGATCGCGAACAGCGCCATCAGGCCGATCAGCAAGTGGCGACGCGGCAGTTTTGCGCCAAAGGCGGCAATCACCGGCGCGCCCGCCACCACGCCCAAAGCATAGGCGCTGATCGCATGGCCAGCGGTCGGCACGTCGATGCCCAAGTCGCGGGCGAAGAAGGGCAGCAGGCTCATCGCCGCAAATTCGGTGGTCCCGATCGCAAAAGCGCCGACGGCGAGCGCGAAAAGAACGAGCGCGGGTTGCGCCTGGTGGGGGCGGGTGCCCATGGCTTTGCTCCATGCTGCAATGCAAAATAGCGGAAGCGCGGCAGATGGGCGTCATGACAACGCTGGTCAAGATCGCGGGTGCGTGAGTTTATTGCAAGTGCAGCGGCGTGTTACGCAACATCAGCCATCGTCGCGGGATAATGTCGCGGTGCGTTACGCCCCGACCTGCGCCTTGCTGATGTCCAGCCGCTTGCCATTGGTGATGACGACGACATCCCCCAATTTCGTCACGCCGAACAGTTTTTGCGCGAAGGCGACCGGCACGCCGATGCAGCCATGGGTTGCCTTGCCCCATTGGACGTCGCTGCCATGGATCGCCACGCCGTCGCTGGTCAGGCGCAGCATATAGGGCATGGGCGCATTGTCGTAGAGGTTGGAATAATGGTCGGCGTCCTTCTGCGTGATCGGGAAGGCACCCAGCGGACTGGGCTTGTCGGTCGCGCCATAGAGGATGACGGCTGCGCCGATCTCATAACCCGCGCGGAACACCGATAGCGTCTGCGCGCGCAGGTCCACGGTGATGATGACGGGGCCGGTCGTCGGCGCCCCGCTTTCGTCCCAGGCATAGTCGCCATGGCGGAACGGGCCGTCGATCTTGAGGATGCGCTTGACCGTCAGGGCGCGTGGATCAATTTCCATCGGCTGATCGCTGCGGCGTTCCGCGGGCTTTGTGGGCGTTTCGGGGGCGGATGGCGCCTTGGCTAAAGGTGCAGGTGCGGCGGCTTCTTCCGCTGCGGGCCGGTCGATCCAGCCAGACACCAGCAGGCCAATGCCCGCCAGCCCCGCGCCGATCGCAATCTTCGGACCAGCGCTTTTCGCCAATGCTTTGAGCAGAGCTGCCATATCATCCTCGAACAAATTCCTCCCCTGGTAGGGGCGGGGGACCACGAAGTGGTGGAGGGGTGTCACCCTATCGAGAGGGGGACACCCGTCCGTCACACCTCCCTTGGCAGGACAGGGCTATCGCACATGGTACCCCACCCATCCAAATCGTCACCCTGAACTTGTTTCAGGGTCCATTTCTCCCCACGAGCAACCGCTTTTGGGGCATGATGGATGCTGAAACAAGTTCAGCATGACGCCGTAAAATGGAGTGCGTTCCATATGCGATAGCCCTCCCCTTACAGGGGAGGATCACTTTAGTCCGTCATAGCGGTAAAAGGTTAAGCTCAACCTTCGCGGGCGACTTCCGCCGCCGCGATGGCGGTGAGGTTGAGGATACCGCGCGAGGTGACGCCGGGGGTCAACACATGAATGGGCTTGGTCAGGCCCATCAGCATCGGCCCGACGGTCGGCGAACTGGACGAGGCGGAAAGGGCTGTAAGCGTGATGTTCGCCGCGTCGAGATTGGGCATGACCAGCAGATTGGCTGGCCCCTCGAAGCGCGAATCGGGGATCAGTTTCTCGCGCAGCGCCTGGCTCAAAGCCGCATCGGCGTGCATTTCGCCATCGACCGCAAGGTCGGGCGCGGCTTGCCGCACCAGTTTGAGCGCGGCGCGCATCTTACGCGCGCTGTCGCTGTGCGAGGCGCCGAAATTGGAGTGGGACAGCAGGGCGACGCGCGGGACCAGGCCGAAATGCTCCAGCTCGGTCGCCGCCAGCAGCGTCATTTCCGCAATCTGTTCGGGCGTCGGATTGGGCACCATATGCGTGTCGGTGATGAACAGTGCGCCCGCGTCGAGGATCAGCCCCGACAGCGCATAGACGCGGTTGCGGCCCGGCACCCGGTCGATGATGCGCAGCGCATGTTCGACCTGTCCCCAATATTCCGAATTGCCGCCGATCAGCGCGGCATCGACATGGCCGAGGCGCAGCAGCATCGCGGCGGTGACGCTGGGGCGGCGATAGACATGGCGCAGCACTTCGGCGGCGGGCACGCCCCGGCGCGAGGCGACGGCGCGATAGCCTTCGACCAGTTGCATCATGATGTCATGATCGGTTTCGGGGTCGATCACCTCGACATCGCGACCGAGTTCAAAGCGCAGGCCAAGGTCGGGCAGCTTCTGGTTCAGGATGCGGCGGCGCGCGATGATGGTCGGGCGGACAATGCCTTCGTCCAGTGCGTCCTGAATGGCGCGCAGCACGCGCTCATCCTCGCCCTCGCCATAGACGATGCGGCGTGCGCCACCGCGCGCAGCCTCGAACACCGGCAGCATGAGCTGGCCGGAACGGGTATTCTGCCGCGTCAGGCGGCGGCGATACTCATCCAGGTCGATCGGGCGGCGGGCGACGCCGCTGTCCATCGCCGCGCGCGCCACGGCGACGGCGATCTCGCCGATCAGGCGCGGGTCGAAGGGGGTGGGGATGATATAGTCGGGACCAAAGACCAGCCTGCGCCCGCCATAGGCCTGCGCCACGCTGTCATGCGCGGGCATGCGGGCAAGGCTGGCGATTGCGTCGGCGGCCGCGACTTTCATCGCTTCGTTGATCTGGGTCGCGCCGACATCGAGCGCGCCCCGGAAGATATAGGGGAAGCACAGGACATTGTTGACCTGATTGGGATAGTCCGAACGGCCGGTGGCGATGATCGCATCGGGGCGCACTTCGCGCGCGGCTTCCGGGCGGATTTCGGGTTCGGGGTTGGCGAGCGCGAAGATCAGCGGATTGGGGGCCATCAACGGCAACCATTCGGGCTTCAACACGCCCGGCGCGGAGAGGCCGAGGAAGAGATTGGCGCCCGGCAGCACGTCAGGCAGGGTGCGCGCATTGGTGACGCGGGCATAGCGCGCCATATTGGGCAACATGCCCTCGCGGCCCGAATGGATGACGCCATCCTTGTCGGTCATGGTGACATTGTCGACCGGCAGGCCCATCGACACGAGCAGATCAACGCAGGCGAGCGCCGCCGCGCCCGCGCCCGACGTCACCAGCTTGGCGTCGGCCAGCGTCTTGCCCTGAATCACCAGCGCGTTGCGTACGGCGGCGGCGACGACGATGGCGGTGCCATGCTGGTCGTCATGAAAGACCGGAATGTTCATCCGTTCCTTCAACCGCGCCTCAATGGCGAAACATTCGGGTGCCTTGATATCCTCAAGGTTGATGCCGCCGAAGGTCGGCTCCATCAGGGCGACGGCTTCGATGAATTTTTCGGGGTCAGTGGTGTCGAGTTCGATGTCGAACACGTCGATATCGGCGAATTTCTTGAAGAGGACCGCCTTGCCCTCCATCACCGGCTTGGACGCCAGCGCGCCGATCGCGCCCAGGCCAAGGACCGCGGTGCCATTGGAGATGACCGCGACCAGATTGCCGCGCGCGGTATAATCGAGCGCCAGATCGGGATCGGCGGCGATCTCCATGCAGGGGGCGGCGACGCCGGGCGAATAGGCCAGCGCGAGATCGCGCTGGTTGACCATGCGTTTGGTCGGCTCGATCCGCAGCTTCCCCGGCTGGGGAAAGCGGTGATAGTCGAGGGCGGCGCGGCGGGTATTATCGTCCATGCGATGGGCCTTAAGGGCTGCGTTCCGCAAGGGCAATGGTGGAACGCGCCCAGGGGGGCGTTGGCGCATATAGTCCGACAAGAAAATCGACGAAGGCGGTGATGGCGGCGGGCGGATTATGCTGTGGCAGTTGCACGGCGAACAGGCCGACATCCGCCGACCCTTCATGGTCCCGCACGATCTGCCGAACTTCGCCGCGCGCCAGCGCGTCGCTGATATCCCAGAGCGAGCGCAGCGCGATGCCGCCGCCCGCCAGCGCCAGTTCGCGCACGACTTCGCTGCTGTTGGTGTGGACATGGCTGCGCCCCTCGACCGTCAAAGGGCCTTTCGGGCCGACAAGGCGCCAGGGCATCTGGCCATCGGCGGCGAGCAGGCGGTGGTTTTTGAGGTCGGCGAGGGTGGCTGGTGTGCCGTAGCGGTCGAGATAGGCCGGCGCGGCGCACAGAATGCGGCGGTTGGTCGCCAGCCGTCGCGCGGCGAGGCCCGGCCCCGGATCAGCGGTGATGCGGATGGCGAGGTCCGCGCGCGTGTCGATCAGGTCGGCGAAATCGTCCGACAAGTTGATGGCGAGATCGACACGGGGATGGGCGTCCATGAAGCGCGGCAGCCAGGGCGCGAGATGCATGCGGCCAAAGGAAGTGGGCGCGGTGATGCGCAGCGGCCCCGCGACGATTGCCGAGGTGCCCGACACGCGCCGCTCGGCTTCATCGAGCGCCGCCAATATCCCACGCAGGTCGGCATGGAGCCGCTCGCCCGCCGGCGTCAGCGCCAGCCGCCGCGTTGTGCGGTGAACGAGGCGCGTGCCCAGCCGCTCCTCCAGCCGCGCGAGCCGCTTGGACATCATGGCGGGCGAGATGTGGAGGCGCCGACCGGCAGCGGCGAGGCCGCCTTCGTCCACGATCGCGACGAACAGTTCATGGTCGGGGTCCATCATATTCGTTCACCATAGGAATGACTATGTTCGCATAATAGTGAATATACGACATAATGGTAATGGGGTATTGCGGCGGTCAACGACGGAACATGAGAAGGAGCAGGCCATGACCGACCGCATGATCGACAAATCCGGGCTGAAGGTCGCGGCATCGCTGGCCGACTTCATCGACAATCAGGCGCTGCCCGGCACCGGCATCGAACCCGCCGCCTTCTGGGTCGATGCAGCCGCCATCTTTGCACGCTTCACGCCGGACAATATCGCGCTGTTGCAAACCCGCGACGCGATGCAGGCGCAGATCGATGACTGGCATGAGGAGCGGGCTGGCCAGCCGCATGATGCGCAGGCCTATCAGGCCTTTTTGCGCGAGATCGGCTATCTGGTTCCCGAACCCGCGCCCTTCACCATCGGCAGCGAAAATGTCGATGACGAGGTTGCGCGCCTCGCCGGACCGCAACTGGTCGTCCCCATCCTCAACGCCCGCTTCCTGCTCAATGCCGCCAATGCGCGCTGGGGAAGTCTGTACGACTCGCTGTACGGCACCGACGCCATTCCCGGCGCGGCGGCAGGCAAGGGCTATGACGCGGTGCGCGGCGCGCAGGTCATTGCCTGGGCCAAGGCGTTTCTGGATGACGCCATCCCGCTCGCCAGCGGGCGTTGGGCCGACCTTTCGACCGACGAGATCATTCTTGCCGATCCGACCCAATATCTGGGGCGCAGCGAGAAGGGCCGCCTGTTCCGCCACAATGGCCTGCATATCGAAGTCGTTTTCGATAGCAGCCATCCGATCGGTGCGACCGACCCGGCGGGCATCGCCGATGTCATCCTCGAATCCGCGCTGACCGCCATTTGCGACCTGGAGGATTCGGTCGCGGCGGTCGATGCGGCGGACAAGGTTGCGGCCTATGCCAATTGGCTGGGCCTGATGAAGGGCGACCTGACCGAGACGTTCGAGAAGGGCGGCACGATGATGACCCGCGCGCTCAACCCCGACCGCGCTTATACCGCGCCCGACGGCAGCGCCTTCACCTTGGCCGGACGCAGCCTGTTGTTCGTCCGCAATGTCGGCCATCTGATGACCATGCCTGCCATCCTGCTGCCCGATGGGACGCAAGCCCCCGAAGGCATACTCGACGGCATCGTCACCAGCCTGATCGCGCTGCACGACCTGGCCCGCGAGGGCGGCAACAGCCGTGCGGGCAGCGTCTATATCGTCAAGCCCAAGATGCACGGCCCCGACGAAGCCGCCTTTACCAACCGCCTGTTCGATGCGATCGAAGACATGCTGGGGATGGCGCGCCACACGCTCAAGGTCGGCGTCATGGATGAGGAGCGCCGCACCTCGGCCAATCTGGCCGCCTGCATTCATGCCGTGCGCGACCGCATCGTCTTCATCAACACCGGCTTCCTCGATCGCACCGGGGACGAGATGCACACGTCGATGCAGGCCGGGCCGATGATCCGCAAGGGCGAGATGAAGAGCAGCGACTGGATCACCGCCTATGAGGATCGCAATGTCCAGATCGGCCTCGCCTGTGGCCTGTCGGGTCGCGCGCAGATCGGCAAGGGGATGTGGGCCGCGCCGGATCGCATGGCTGATATGCTGGAACAGAAGATCGGCCATCCCAAGAGCGGAGCCAACACCGCCTGGGTGCCATCGCCGACCGCGGCGACGCTGCACGCGACCCATTATCACCGCTTCGACGTCTTTGCGCGCCAAGCGGAACGCGCGGCGGAGGGTATTGCGCCGCTCGAAAAGCTGCTGACCATCCCGGTCGCCACCGGGCGCAACTGGTCGGAAGAGGACATCCGCCAAGAACTGGACAATAATGCGCAGGGCATATTGGGCTATGTCGTCCGCTGGATCGATCAGGGGGTCGGCTGCTCGAAGGTGCCCGACATCCACGACATCGGCCTGATGGAGGACCGCGCGACGCTGCGTATTTCCTCGCAGCATATGGCCAATTGGCTGCTGCATGGGATCTGCACCGGCGAACAGGTCGATGCCGCGCTCCGGCGCATGGCGGCGAAGGTCGATGCGCAGAATGCCGGCGATCCGCTCTACCAGCCGATGAGCGGGCGCGAGGATGAGAGCCTGGCGTTCCAGGCGGCCCGCGCGCTGGTGTTCGAGGGTGTCGCCCAGCCCAATGGCTATACCGAGCCGCTGCTGCACGCCTATCGCGCGAAGCAGAAGGCGGCGGCGGAATTGGAAGCGGTATAAAAATTCGTCATTGCGAGCGTAGCGAAGCAATCCAGTAGCGCCCAAATGGATTGCTTCGCTGCGCTCGCAATGACGACCAAAGACTGTTGTGACCGCTCCCCTGCTGCGTTAGCCCTGACCGCCACGCAGCATCGGAGCCGTCATGACCATCATCGTCCACCATCTCAACAACAGCCGCTCGCAACGCATCCTGTGGATGCTGGAGGAATTGGGCGAGCCATATGAGGTGCGCCGCTACGAACGCGACCGCAAGACCATGCGCGCGCCCGCATCGCTGCGCGCCATTCACCCGCTCGGCCGGTCGCCGGTGGTCGAGGTGGATGGCCATCGCCTGATCGAAACCGGCGCGATCATGGACTATCTGGTCGGGCGCGCCGGTAATCGCTTCGGCCCGCCAGCCGATGCGGAGGGCGCGATCCGCTACCGTCAGTTCCTCCATTATGCCGAAGGATCGCTGATGCCGCCGCTGCTGGCGCTGCTCATCATCGGCAAGCTCGGCCTGCTGGGGCGCCCGGCGCGGCCGACGGTGCAGGGCATGCTGGACGATCATCTCGACTGGATCGAAAGCGAACTGGCGAGCCGCCCCTATTTCGCGGGCGATGCCTTTACGGCGGCTGACATGATGATGAGCTTTCCGCTGGAAGCCGCCTGCTCGCGCGGTGGCCTCAACGACAGTCGGCCGAATATCCTGCGCTGGCTGGGGGAGATGCACGCGCGTCCCGCCTATCAGGCCGCGCTGCAGGCCGGTGGCCCCTATGCTTACGCCTGACCGGCGCAGCCTGCTCGGCTATGCCGCCGCTGGCATTGCTGCCGCCGTCACCCCGCGCCTGTTTGCGCAAGAGCGGGCGGCCGAGGCGCTGACGTCCTTGACCCAGGGCATCACGCCGATCGGCCCGGCCGAACGCGCCGATCGCCTGTCCCGTGCGCAGGCGATGATGCAGGCTCAGGGTATCGACGCGCTGCTGATCGAGCCGGGGGCAAGCCTTATCTACTATAGCGGCGTGCGCTGGTGGCGCAGCGAGCGGCTGACTGCGATGGTCATTCCGGCGTCCGGCACGCCGCTCATCATCTGCCCCTTTTTCGAAAAGCCCTCGATCGACGAATCGCTCGGCATCCCGGCCGAGGTGCGGGTGTGGCAGGAGCATGAAAGCCCGCACGCAATGGTGGCTGCCTTCCTGACGGAACAGGGGTTGGCGAAGGGGCGGATCGGCATCGAGGAAACGGTGCGCTATTTCGCGGTCGATGGCCTCAAGGCCGCGCTCCCGCAGGCGCGTCTGACCACCGACCCGGTGACTCGCGCGCTGCGGATGCGCAAGACGCCCGCCGAAATCGCGCTGATGCAGACCGCCGCCAATGTCACCATGGCCGCCTATCGCTGGACCTACCCCCAGGTGAAGGCGGGCATGACCCCGGCCGATATCGGCGCGCTGATGACTGCCGCCACCACGGCGTTGGGCGGCAAGAGTGAGTTCAACCTCGTCCTGCTCGGCGAAGCCGCCGCCTATCCGCATGGCTCCGGCAAGCCGCAGGCGGTGCGGGCAGGCGAGGTCGTGCTGATGGATTGTGGCTGTACCGTGGGCGATTATCAGTCCGACATCAGCCGCACCTTCGTTTACGGTGCCACGCCCACAACTCAGCAGCGCACCGTCTGGAACGACGTGGCGCAGGGGCAGGCGATCGCCTTCGCCGCCGCGACACTCGGTACGCCAGCGGGGGCGGTCGATGACGCGGTGCGGGCGCATTATGAAAGTCGCGGTTACGGCCCCGGCTATGCGCTGCCCGGCCTGTCCCACCGCACCGGCCATGGCATCGGCATGGAGGGGCATGAGCCGGTCAACCTGGTCCATGGCGAAACGACCAGGCTGGACGTCGGCATGTGCTTCTCCAACGAACCGGGCCTGTATCTGCCCGGCACCATGGGCGTGCGGATGGAGGATTGTTTCCACATGACGGAGCGGGGTCCAGCTTGGTTTTCAAAGCCCCCAGTGTCGATCGAGGAACCGATCGGCTAGTCCATTGTAGGGCCAGCGCCATGCGCCTCGCCCATGCGGCGAATGGCGGTGACTTTGGCATGGAGCGGCCCCCAATCGTCATTCTCGGCGATGGCGGACCAGATCGCCTCGACCTCTTCGATATGCATCGAACAGGGCTGGGCGTCGGCCCAATAGGCGTGGTCCTTTGCGCCGGGCACCGCCTCGAAGCCACTGATGGCGGCGCGAAATTCGCCCCACGCCGCGTCGCTATAATCCGTGCCGACCCGTGCGGTACCGCTGCGCCAGTCGTGGAAGAAGCGGTCGATGGGGGTGGCGGTCGTGACCATGGCGCGGACGGCGGACTGGATCATGGCGTCGCTGTCCTCGCGGGGAACGACGCCCAGCCGCCAGCAGAAGCGGCGGGCCATGGCCTGACCATAGAGGGCGGGGAAGCGCTCCAACTGCGCGATCAGCGGCTCCGCCTCCACCAGCGCGCGGAGCGACACGGCGAGTTGCGCCACGTCCCAATGGATCGCCTCGGCCTGCCGCCCGAACGCATATAACCCCTGATGGTCGAAATAGGCGGCGGTAAAGCCCGCGTCCCACAAGGGGGTGAAGCGCCAGGGGCCATAGTCGAAACTTTCACCCGTGACGTTGATATTGTCGCTGTTGAGCACGCCATGGACGAAGCCCGCGATCATATAGCTGGCGGCGAGATCGGCGGTGCGTTCGACCACGCGGCCCAGCAGTTGTGCGGGCGGATTGTCGCCGGGGGTTTCGCCGTACAGATGCGTCAGCGCATAGTCGGTCAGGCGCGTGAGCAGTTGCTGGTCTTCATGGAAGGCGGCGCGCTGGAACGTGCCGATGCGGATATGCGAATGGGACAGGCGCACCATCGCCGCGCCGCGCGTGGGCGAGGGTTCGTCGTTGCGCTCCAGCGCTTCGCCGGTTTCGATGATCGAGAAGGTGCGCGAGGTCGGGACGCCCAGCGCTTCGAGCATTTCGGTCGCAAATATTTCGCGCACACCGCCCTTGAGCGTCAGCCGCCCGTCGCCCGACCGGCTATGGGGCGTCCGCCCGGTGCCTTTGGTGCCCAGGTCCATCAGACGGTCGGCGTCGTCGCGCAATTGCGCGAACAGGAAGCCGCGGCCATCGCCGATGTCGGGATTATAATGGCGGAACTGATGGCCGTGGTAGCGCAGCGCCAGGGGACGGGGCAGCGATCCTTGCAGCGGTTCAAAACGGCCGAAATGGGCGATCCATTGCTCGTCGGTGAGGCCATCGAGGCCGACCGATGCGGCGGCCCTGTCGTTGCGATAGCGCAGGATGGTCTGGGGGAAGTCCGCTGCCCCAACGGGATCGGCAATGTCGGGCATCAGCGTGTCGATTTGGCGCGCGGGGCGAAATTTGGCGGGTTGCGGCGTCTGGCTCATAAGGTGATATGGGGGTGGCAAGGCGGAAGGATCAAGTTTGAGCGTGTATAGCGACGGATATTGGTGGTCCCCCGACGGCCTGCGGCTGCATTATCGCGATTATGCCGGGGGCGGCGACGGACGCCCGCCCCTGCTCTGCCTGCCGGGGCTGACCCGCAATGCACGCGATTTCGAGCCGCTTGCCGCGCGGCTTGCCGGAGAGTGGCGGCTCATCTGTCCCGACATGCGCGGGCGCGCCGAAAGCGCCTATGCCAAGGACGCGATGACCTATGTGCCGCTGACCTATATGCAGGATATCAGTCGCTTGCTCGCCGATCTCGCCATCACCCGGTTCGTGGCGGTCGGCACGTCGCTGGGCGGCATCATCACCATGTTGATGGCCGCGACTCATCGCGAATGGCTGGCGGGCGCGCTGCTCAACGATGTCGGGCCAGCGCTGGAGGAAGAAGGGCTGGCGCGCATCCGTACCTATGTCGGGGTCAACCAGTCGCATCCGACCTGGGTCCATGCCGCGCGCGCGCTGGCGGATGCCAATGGCGATGTTTATCCCGCATATGACCTGCAGGTCTGGCTGGCGATGGCCAAGCGGCTCTATCGGCTCAACAGCGGCGGGCGGATCGTGCTGGATTATGACATGAAGGTCGCCGAGCCGATCCGCGCCATGGGCACCGAGGCCGGGGTCGATATGTGGCCGGTGATGAAGGCCTTTTCGGATATCCCGACGCTGCTGCTGCGCGGCGAGCGGTCGGACCTGCTGGGCGCGGCGACGGCGCAGCGGATGGCGGCGGAGATCGGGCCGGGGGCGGAAATGGTGACCGTGCCGGGCGTCGGCCATGCGCCGGTGCTGGACGAGCCGGAGAGCGTTGCGGCGATCGACCGGCTGCTGGCGCGGGTGCTGCATGGCTGACAGCGCCGATCGAAAACGCCCCCACATCCTGCATGTCCATGGCAGTTTCAATCTGGGCGGCAAGGAGGCGCGCGCCGTCCAGCTCATGAACATCTGGGGAGACAAAGCGCGGCACAGCGTCGTCAGCGCCGATCCCGACGCGATGGGCGCGCGGGCAGCGATCGATGCCGGCGTGGCGGTGGATTACCCCGATGGCCCATCCTTTGCGGGCAAACCGGGGCTGGCGCGCTACAAGGTCATCACCGCTTTTCTCAAGCGGTTCGACCTGATCCTCACCTATAATTGGGGGTCGATGGACGCGGTGATGGCGCATCGTCTGGCCGGGGCATCAGCGGGCCTGCCGCCGCTGATCCACCATGAGGATGGGTTCAACGCAGACGAAGCCGTGCGGCTCAAGACCAAGCGCAACCTGTTTCGCCGCCTCGCGCTGCAACGGGCGCATGGCATGGTGGTGCCGTCGGTGCGGTTGGAGACGATCGCGCGCACGGTTTGGAAACAGCCCGCGCCTAAGGTGCATCTGATCCGCAACGGCATCGATGTCGCGCGCTATGCCCCGCCGCCTGCGCCTGACGCGATCCCTGGCTTGCGCCGGTCGCCGGGCAAATTGCTGGTGGGAACGCTGGCGGGGTTGCGGCCGGTCAAGAATATTCCCCGGCTTGTGCGCGCCGTCGCCGCGCATAAGGACCGGCTGCAACTGGTGGTGGTGGGCGAAGGCCCGGAGCGTGACGCGATCCTGGCCGAAGCGGCGCGGCAGGGAATGGGGGACATCCATATGGCGGGCTTCATGGACCGGCCCTGGCGCTTCGTCGGGCTGTTCGACATCTTCGCTTTGTCGTCGGACAGCGAGCAATTTCCGATCTCGCTGGTGGAGGCGATGGCCGCGGGCGTGCCGGTCGCGTCGATGGATGTGGGCGACGTCGCCAATATGGTCGCGACGGCGAACCAGCCCTATGTCGTGGCCGACGAAGCCGGGCTGGCCGATGCGCTGGGCGCGCTGGCGGCGGATGCGGATTTGCGGGCTACGCTGGGGGCGGCCAATCGCGACCGGGCAACCCGCGACTATGCCGAAAAAACAATGGTTGCCGCCTATGCCGCATTATATGGAGAGGCTCTGGCCAGCCCCCGGATTTTGCTTTAAGGGCCGCGCCTATTCGTCAGGAGCCGTAAGGGCTGTGTTGGGATCGCTTATTCCCGGTCGACCGGCCGGGCCTTTTTGTCGCAGGAGATTTTGGTGTTCAAGGGGTTGAAGCCTATCGTCTATGGTGGCCGCGAAGTCTGGCCGCTGGTCGAAGGCGGCAAGGGCGTTGCGGTGTCCAACCATGCGAGTTCCGGTGCCTGGGCGGCGGCTGGCGGCATCGGCACGGTGTCCGCCGTCAATGCCGACAGCTATGACAGTTTCGGCAATGTCATCCCCCAAATCTATCATGGCCGCACCCGCCGCGACCGCCATGAGGAACTGGTCGCCTATGCGATCGACGGCGCGGTCGAGCAGGTCAAGCGCGCCTATGAAATTGCCGATGGCAAGGGCGCGATCAACATCAACGTGCTGTGGGAAATGGGCGGGGCGCAGCGCATCCTGCATGGCGTGCTGGAAAAGACCAAGGGGATGGTCGCGGGCGTGACCTGCGGCGCGGGCATGCCCTATAAGCTGTCCGAAATCGCCGCGTCCTACGGTGTCAGCTATCTGCCGATCGTCTCGTCCGGCCGCGCCTTCCGCGCGCTGTGGAAGCGGTCCTATTCCAAGGCGTCGGAATGGCTGGCGGCGGTGGTTTATGAAGATCCCTGGCTGGCGGGCGGGCATAATGGCCTGTCCAACGCCGAAGATCCCAAAGTCCCGCAAGACCCCTATCCCCGCGTCAAGGCGCTGCGCGATACGATGCGCGAAGGGGGCATTTCGGACGAGGTGCCGATCGTGATGGCCGGCGGCGTGTGGGCGCTCAAGGACTGGAACGACTGGATCGACAATCCCGAATTGGGGACGATCGCTTTCCAGTTTGGCACGCGCCCGCTGCTGACGCAGGAAAGCCCGATCCCGCAGGATTGGAAGGACCTCCTGACCCAGCTAAACCCCGGCGATATCTTGTTGCACAAATTCTCGCCGACCGGCTTTTACAGTTCAGCGGTACGCAACCCGTTCCTGCGCGAGTTGGAAGCCCGGTCGGAACGGCAAATCCCCTTCAGCACCGAACAGGCGGGCGACCATACCCATCAGTTAGACGTGGGCGTTAAGGGCAAGAATTTCTGGGTGACGCTGGGCGACCTCAATCGTGCGCGCGAATGGGTGGGGCAGGGCTTTACCGCCGCGCTCAAGACGCCGGACAATACTTTGGTGTTCGTTGGCGACGCGGAAAAGACGATGATCCGCAAGGATCAGACCGATTGCATGGGCTGCCTGAGCCATTGTTCCTTCTCGTCCTGGATGGACAGCGAGACCAATTCGACCGGACGGCTGGCCGATCCGCGCAGCTTCTGCATCCAGAAGGCGTTGCAGGAAGCGGTGCATGGCGGCGACCTGGACAAGAATCTCGTCTTCGCCGGCCATGGCGCCTATAAGTTCAAGCAGGACCCCTTCTACTCCAATGGTTTCGTGCCGACCGTCAAGCAGTTGGTCGACCGTATCCTGACGGGCGATTGATGGCGGATATTCAGGGCCTGGCCGTGCTGCGTTACGACACGCCGCATTTCGACGTCGAACGGCCGGGCCAGTTCGTGGTCTGCGCCGTGTCGGGCGCGCGGATTGATCTGGACGAGCTGAAATATTGGAGCGCGGAGTTTCAGGAAGCCTATCGCGGGCCGGAGGAAGCGACTCGCGCTTTCCTGAAACATCGCGGGCCGGAATTCCGGTAGGTTTCCGCAGGCTGGCGCATGTGGCGGGATGGGACCGCTATCAAAGGACGTCAAGAGGGGTGGAACGTTGGTTCACCCCGCCGATAGGGCAGTTGGCCGCAACTTTCCTGTTCCGATACGGTAAAAACTGATGTAATCTTTCCCCAGAGGCGACGCAGAGCGCCCGGCAAATGGAAGGATGTGTTTCGATGTCTCGTATCGACGTCTTCGGTGATCGTATCTGTATCGTGTCCAGCCTGTTGATCATGGGCTGGTTCCTCTACAATGTGATCTTCTGATCTGGCTTATTGCCTCTCTTTCAGCGGTTGACGGTTACCATTGTAGCGCGCTTATGTCCGCCTACCCTTTTGGGCAATTCGCAATGATAACGTCGCGCGCACGATATGACAGGAGATGCAATGTTCAGCCACATCATGATTGGTGCCAATGATATCGAGGCGTCCAAGGCATTTTACGATGCGACGATGGCTACCCTGGGCGCGAAGCCGGGCATGGTCGATGCCAAGGGCCGCGTCATCTACATGCATGACGGTGCGCTGCTGATGCTGACCAAGCCGATCGACGGTGCGCCTGCTTGCGCAGCCAATGGCGGCACGATCGGTTTCACCATGGCATCCCCGGAACAGGCCGACGCTTGGCACGCTGCTGGCGTGGCGGCGGGCGGCACGGCCTGCGAAGACCCGCCGGGCATACGCGAAGGGGACTTTGGGAAGCTATACCTTGCCTATCTGCGCGATCCGACCGGCAATAAATTATGCGGGCTGCACCGCGTCGGCTGATCGCGCCCGTGGTGTAGGGGCGGTTCAGGACAGGCCGGTCACCGGGACGGCCTGCACGGCCTCCGCCTCGAAACTGGCGATGGGATAGGCGCAATAATCGGCGGCATAATAGGCGCTGGGGCGGTGATTACCCGACGCGCCGAGACCGCCGAAGGGCATATTGCCCGCAGCACCCGTGGTCGGGCGATTGCGGTTGAGGACGCCCGCCCGGCTTTCCTCCACCATCCGCTGCCATAGCCGGTCATCCTGCGCAATCAGCCCCGCCGACAGGCCGAAACTGGTCGCGTTGGCGGCGGCAATGGCGGCGTCGAAATCAGGTACGCGGACGATCGACAGGACGGGCGCGAAAATCTCCGCATCGGGCGTATCCACGCCGGTCACGTCGAGCAAGGCGGGCGTGACGAAGGCGGCGCTGCGGCCCTCCACCCCGCCGAACGGGCGGATGACCCGCGCGCCACGCGCGATCAGGTCGCTGACGGCACGATGCGCCCCGGCAGCGGCGGCGTCCGACACCAATGGTCCCATGAAAGCGTCGCCCGCTTCGTTCCAGGCAGCGATGGGCAAGCGCGCGGCCATGGCATCGACCGCCTCGACGATCGCGTCGCCGGTCGCCCCTTCGGGCACGATCAGGCGGCGCGCGCAGGAGCAGCGCTGGCCCGTGGTGATGAAAGCGGAATTAACGATGATCGAGGCGGCGGTCTCCGGGCTGTCCCAGGCGATCAGCGGATTATTGCCGCCCAGTTCCAGCGCCATGATGACATGGGGCCGATCGACCAGCGCGCGACGCAGGGCTGCGCCAGCGCCTGCCGATCCGGTAAAGAGCAGCCCGTCTATATCGCCCGCGACCAGCGCTTCGCCGGTGGCGCGGCCACCCTGAACGACGGTCAGCAAGCCGTTCGGCAAGCCCGCCGCGGCCCAGGCATCGGCCATCGCTTCGCCGGTGGCGGGCGTGATTTCCGATGGCTTGAAGATGATGGCGTTGCCCGCAATCAGGGCGGGGACGATATGGCCATTGGGCAGGTGGCCGGGGAAATTATAGGGGCCAAGTACCGCCATCACGCCATGACCGCGATGGCGCAACACCGCGCGACCGAAAGGCATGGCGGCGGCGCGCTCGCCGGTGCGTTCGGCATGGGCAGCGATCGAGACATCGACCTTGGCGATCATCGACCCGACTTCGGCGTCGCTTTCCCACAAGAGCTTGCCGGTTTCGCGCGAGATGAGTTCAGCCAGCGCAGCCCGCCGTTCGGCGAGCACGCCAGCATAGCGGCGGACGACGGCGATGCGATCATCGACAGGCAGGGCGCGCCAAGCGGGCAGGGCAGCGCGGGCGGTGGCGATCGCGCGATGGCAGGCGGTGGCGTCGGCAACCGGGCCTTCCCAGACGAGAGCGCGGGAGGCGGGATCGAAGGATTGCAACATGGCCGTCATGCTCCTGCGCGCGTCATGGCGAAAATGCCGGTGGCGTTGCCGGTGTCGAAGGCGAGGTCGAGTTGACCCGTCGCCGGGTCGATGTCGCGGCTGATGAATTCGAAGAAGGAGCCGGGAACGCCGCGGACCTGCCCATCGGCAAAGCAGCGCTCGACGCTGTCGGCGCGCAGGGCGGTCTGGCGCACGCGGCCGGTGGCGGAAATTTCCAGCCGGTCCTTGATCGGATGATCCTCCGCCCGCAGCCGGTCGGCAAGAGCAGCGACATCGGCGACCCGGTCGGTGGCGTGGTTGAAGGCATTGCCCTCGGTCGCGATCCAGGCGGCTTCGTTGGAGCGGGACAGCAGCAATTGATAGTCGGCAAAATCGGGCGCGTCATGCTGACGATCGAACGCCGACAAAATGGTGGGCAGCGCCGCCACGGCGTCGGCGAACGATACGGGCTTGCCCACCGCATAATCGTCCAGCACTGCCAGCGCCTGCGCATCGAGCGGATCGCGCGCGGTGCCGAACACACGCGCGGCGGCGGCGGCGAATTCGGC
The DNA here is from genome assembly GCF_040170545.1 of Sphingobium sp. MK2. Taxonomy (NCBI): domain Bacteria; kingdom Pseudomonadati; phylum Pseudomonadota; class Alphaproteobacteria; order Sphingomonadales; family Sphingobiaceae; genus Sphingobium; species Sphingobium sp. MK2. The sequence continues at coordinate 23,912 of NZ_JAZDXA010000020.1, read as the reverse complement.
ATCGAAGCGGTCGACATGCAGTTCGGACAGGAAGAATTGCGGGATGGCGTCGGGATGGTCGATATGGGTGTAGGCCCGGCCGGTCATCTTCAGCCGGTCGAGCGGATAGACGGTGGCCATGCGATAGCCGAGCGGCACGAAGATGCGGGTGAAAGCGTCCTCGCCGCCGGGCAGCGCGCCGTTGGGGCCTTCGGGCAGGCGGATGGTGCGCAATGCGCCATGGTCGAAGTTCACCCGTCCGCCCTGCGCCAGCGTGTCGGCGACATAGGCCGCGCCGCTTGGCACCCGCCGCAACAGATTGTCGAACAGCGAAACGTTCATAGCCATTGCGAAGGCAGCGCGCGACACGGTGGGGCCGCGCTCGGCCAGCAGGGCAGGGGTTATCTGCAGCGCATCGAGCGCCTTTTGGCCGTCGGTATCACCTAGCACGGCTTTGGTCAGGGCGGCGATGACAGGCATATTCGCATTCGACATGGATAGGCTCCCGGTGACAGGTGCAGTATCGCAGGATAGTATGGGTGATGCAAACGGGGAGCCTTCATCAGTTGATGCGATTTTGGAATGAGTGAGGGTCGCAAATGGCTGCCGCCGATGACCGCGCTCGCCAGCTTCGAGGCGGCGGCGCGGCATGAAAGTTTCTCGCGCGCAGGCGACGAGATTGGCCTGACCCAGAGCGCGGTCAGTCGGCAGATCGCCTTGCTGGAGGATTTGATCCAGCGACCGCTATTCGACCGGATTGGACGGCGGGTGCGGCTCAATGAGGCCGGGCGCGCCTATGCCGTACAACTCGCCCCCGCGCTCGACGCCATTCGGCGCGCGACCCGCGCGGCGGCGCAGCGGCGGGCGGGGTCTGCCTTGCGGATCGCGACGCTGCCCAGTTTCGGGATGCGCTGGCTCGCGCCGCGCCTGCCGCTTCTGAGCGCTCGCCATCCGCAACTGGTGGTGGATTTCGCGGCGCGCTCGGAACCGTTCGATTTCGCGCAGGAGGATTTCGACGCCGCGATCCATTTCGGCCTGCCGCAGGAATGGCCGGGGGTCGCGATGGATTTCCTTTTCCGCGAGGATGTCGTGCCGGTATGCGCGCCCGGCTGGCTGGCGGCGCATCCATTGCGTGCGCCCGTCGATCTGTTGAGCGCGCCGCTGCTCAGCCAAAGTTCGCGCCGCGATGCCTGGCCGCGCTGGTTCGCAGCGGCCGGCGTGGATACGGACGCGCTGCAACCTGGCCCGACATTCGAACATTTCCTGATGCTGGCGCAGGCCGCCGCCGCCGGGGCCGGAGTGGCGCTGATCCCCAGCTTCCTGATCCAGCCGGAACTGGAGGCAGGCACGCTGGTCATCCCCTTTGCCCGTCCATTGTCGAGCGAACGGGCCTATTATCTCGCCTATCCGCCCGATGCGCTGGCCAACCCCGCCGTCGCGCAGTTTCGGGCGTGGATGCTGGAACAGGTGGGGTAGGGCGCGGACTTACATCTTCTTGGGTATGCAGTCCGCACCGGCGGCCTTGATCTTCGCGCAAAGGCGCGCGGCATCGCTGCTGCTGGCGACCGGACCAGCCTGGAGGCGGGTGACAGCGCCTGCCTTGACCAGATAGGGTTGGTAGGCGGACAAGCCGCTGACCTTGCCGGTCATCTGGGTCCAGAGCGCGCGAGCGCGGGCTTCCTCGCCAAAGGCACCCAACTGCACTCGCCAGCCGCCCGATGCGGCCGGTGCAGGTGTTGGCGGCGTCGGTTGCGGCGCTGGCTTTGCTGCCACGACTTGCGGGGCTGGCTTTGGCGTGGGGCGTGGTGCTGGCGGCGCGGCAACCGGCGTCGACGGTTGTGTGATAGTCGACGGCGGCAGGTCCGTTGTCCGCACCGTCGAGGCGGCGGGCCGCACCGGCGCCGGGGTCGGTTTTGCAGGAGCGGGGCTTGCGGCGGCGAGCGCATCGGTCTTTTCCGACTTTTCCAGACTGGCGGCCAGCGCCAAACCCTGTTTGCGTTGATCTTCCGGGATATATTTGTCCATCTCTGCGAGGCTGGTCGCTGCCTGGGGCAGACCCGATGCCGACGCACGGGTCATCAGGGCATAGGCGCGCACCCAGTCCTTGCCGATCAGGTCGCCGTTGAAGAGGGTCGTGCCGACGATATATTGCGCGCGCGGTTCGCCGCGCATCGAGGCGCGCTGGAGATAGGGCATGGCGTTCGCGCGGTCGCCCTGCTGGAACATCAACAGACCCAGATTATCCTCGGCGCGGAGATGGCCCTGCGCGCTGGCCTTGCGATACCAGTCGAGCGCGGCCGTCAGGTCGGGCTGTACGCCGCGACCCAGCTTATAGGCCTGGCCCATGTTGAATTGCGCATCGGGATCGCCCGCGAGCGCAAGCGGCCGCCACTCGTTGATCGCCTTGGCATAGTCGCCTTGCTGCCAGGCATCGACGCCCGTCTTGACGTCGGCCATCGCTGGCGCGGCCAAGCCGATCAGGCACCCCAGCGCCATGCTCTTCCAAAGATACGTCATAGTCCCATGCTCCTGCGCGAACAGCTTTGCGCCGGTGATGCGCAAACAAGGTTAAATTCACGTTAGCACAAGATATCGGCCATCGGTGCCAGCTTAGATATCGTTCCCCTTGGCGCAAGCAAAGCAGAGTGTCGGTTAACCAATTTTTAGGTGCAGTTGTGGCAGTCCCGGCCGGAACTGGATTTTCTGGGGGGATATTCGTTGCGGATTTTGGCATTGGCGTCGCAGAAAGGCGGATCGGGCAAGACCACCTTGTCGGGTCATCTGGCCGTGCAGGCGCAGATGGCAGGCGCTGGTCCCGTCGTGCTGATCGACATTGATCCGCAAGGCTCGCTCGCCGACTGGTGGAACGAGCGTGAGGCTGAATTTCCCGCTTTCGCCCAGACCACGGTTGCCCGGCTGGCCGCCGACCTGGAGACATTGCGGCAACAGGGCTTCAAGCTGGCCGTCATCGATACGCCCCCCGCCATCACCATGGCGATCCAGAGCGTGATTTCCGTCGCTGAACTGATCGTCGTGCCGACCCGCCCCAGCCCGCATGACCTGCGCGCCGTGGGCGCGACCGTCGATCTGTGCGAGCGGGCAGGCAAGCCGCTGCTATTCGTCGTCAATGCCGCGACGCCCAGGGCGCGCATCACATCCGAAGCCGCCGTTGCCCTGTCGCAGCATGGCACGGTCGCGCCGGTGACGTTGCACCACCGCACAGATTTCGCCGCGTCGATGATCGATGGACGCACGGTGATGGAGGTTGATCCCAGAGGACGCTCCGCCGCCGAAGTCGTCCAGCTATGGTCCTATGTGTCGGACCGGCTGGAAAAGAATTTCCGCCGCACGGTCTTTTCCGTGCCCCAGGGCAGCGTCGGCACCGTCGCGGCTCGCCCGACCGGCGGGGGCTTCGGCCGCCGCGTGATCGGCCAGTAAGGGAGGCAGGCGTCATGGCCGAACCCAAACCGCTCGCCTCGCTGACGTCGGGCTTGCTCGCGCGCAAGGGCGCCGCGCAACCGGCGATGCGCCGCCCGATGATGGGCTTTGGTCGCACCGTCGGCAATGCGGTGCCGCAGGATGATCTGGGCTGGAACGACATGGGCTTCGACGTGGAGCCGGTGCCGACGCCCGTCGAGGAACCGCCGGTCGCGATCGGCCTGACGCCGATGACGGCACCCGTGGCTGTGCCGCCGGTCGTGCTGGCACGCGAGGAACTGGCCGAGCGGATCAAGACCGCGCCGACGCCGCGCAAGAAGGCCGTGCCGACACCGGCACCGGGCCGCAAGGCCGCCTTCACGCTGCGGCTGGAGGCTGAACGCCATTTGAAACTGCGCCTTGCCTGCGCCGTCACAGGACGGTCGGCGCAACAGATTGTTACGCAGGCGCTCGATGACTTCATCGACACGTTGCCGGAAATCGACCGGCTGACTCAGCAGTTGCCGCAGACACGCGGCGACAAGGCATAGAAGGTGGGTAGGCATATGAAGCGCACGACATTCGGCAAGGCGGCGATCGCATCGCTGCTCGTCGCGACCACGATGGTTGGCTGCACCGGGGCGGCTTTTCGTCCATCGGCTTCGGTTGGGCAGCCCAAGGGCAATCCTGCCAAGCAAGCCGCCATTGCGGAAAAGGCGCTGGCGTCGCGCGATGCGGACAAGGCGATCGCCGCGGCCGAAGCCGCCGTGCAACTCGCGCCCGACAATGCCGCCTATCGCCAGCTTTTGGGCCGCGCCTATGTGCAGGCGGGGCGCTTTGCCTCGGCGCAAGCGGCGCTGAGCGATGCGATGACGCTGGGCAATAGCGATGTGGGCACGATCGTCAGCCTCGCGCTGGTGCAGGTGGCGCAGGGGCGTTCCGATGATGCGCGCAGCCTGCTTGTGGCCCATGCCGAGCGCGTGCCAGCGGGCGACTATGGCCTTGCGATGGCGATGGCAGGCGATCCGCAGGAGGGCGTGCGGGTTCTGTCGCAGGCTATTCATGACCCGGCGGCAACCGCGCGCACGCGCCAGAATCTGGCCTATGCCTATGCGCTGGCCGGGCGCTGGAAGGATGCGCGGATGGTCGCGGGCATGGATATGGAACCGCTCGCCGCGAACAAGCGGATTTCCGACTGGGCGCAGATCGCCGAACCATCGCTGGCGCCGATGCGCGTCGCGGCGCTGATGGGCGTGACGATTGATCCCAATGATATGGGGCAGCCGGTGGCGCTGGCACTGTCGGCACCATCCGCCGCGGCTGCGCCGGTCGCGATGGCGCAGGCTGATCCGATGCCGGTCGTCGAGACCCCGGCCCCCGTGCAGGTGGCCGTGGCCGCGCCAGCGCCCGTGGCCGAGGCCGTGCCGGTCATCAAGGCTGACCCCAAGCCGGTGCGCGTCGCCGCGCGCGACTTCATCATCGAGGATCGTTCGGGCAAGCCGGTTGCAGCGCCCAAGCCCGCAGGCAAGGCGCAGCCCGCCGCCGTCGCGCCTGCCGCGCGGATGCAGCAGGTGGCCTTCATCAAGCCGGTCGCGAGCGGCGCGAGCAACTGGGTGGTGCAACTGGGTGCCTATGACAGTGCGGGAATCGCCAAGGAGAAATGGATGCAGATGGCGGGCGGCAACGCCATGCTGTCGGCCTTCCCCGTGCTGACCAGCCAGGCGACCGTCAATGGCAAGATATTCCACCGCCTCGCGATCAGCGGCTTTGCCAGCCGCGCCGACGCCATGAGCGCCTGCCGCATTGTTCAGTCGCGTCGCGGCCAGTGTTTCGTGCGCGAAGCCGCGCCGGGCGCGACGCCGCAGCGCTGGGCCGTCGCCAGCAAAGGTCGTCAATACGCTTCGCGCTGATCTCCCCCCTCTCCCATAGCGCGACTCCTCAAGGCGCGCGGAGCCACCCGGCTTCGCGCGCCTTTTTTGGCGGGTAGCTGTGCATTTCGTCAGTGTCGCCTTTGAACGGGGCAGGGCATAGCGGTGTCAAAGACGCGCCCAACGCGCGCTCAAGCTGGAGAACTGCCTTGCTGAACCGCCAGATCGTCCTTGCCTCGCGCCCGCATGGCGTGCCCGTGCCGGAGAATTTTCGCCTTGTCGAAGGGCAGGTGCGCGAACTGGAAGAAGGGGAAATCCTGATCCGGAACGAGGTGTTCGCCATTGATCCGGCCGTGCGCGGGATGCTGGACGATCGCGACGACAGCTACCTGCCCGCGACGCCGATCGGCGGCATCATCCCGACCATGGTGCTGGGCCGGGTGATCCAGTCGCGCAATCCGGGGTTCAAGGAAGGCGATTATGGCCGGGGCTTTGTCGGGTGGGAGGAATATTCGATCCTGAACCCCAGCAATTTCGCGATTGAAAATGTCCATGTCGACCCCAGCGTGCCGCTGACCGCCTATATGGGCGCGCTTGGCTGGTCGGGTATCACCGCTTATGTCGGGCTGAAGCGGATCGGCGAGGTGCAGGCGGGCGACACGGTCGTCATGAGCGCGGCAGCGGGCGCGGTCGGCAGCGTGGGTTGTCAGGTCGCCAAGCTGTCGGGCTGCCGGTCGGTCGGCATCGTCGGATCGAAGGACAAGGCGGAACTGTTAACGGGCACCTTCGGCATCGACGCGGCGATCGACTATCGCGCCGAGCCGGACCTGGATGCTGCGATCAAGGCGGCCTGCCCGGACGGGGCGAACGTCTATTTCGACAATGTGGGCGGGCTGATCCTCGACACGATGCTGCCCAATATGGCAGCGTTCGGGCGGATCGTGACCTGCGGCATGATGGCCAATTATAATAATCATGACGAACCCTATCCCATCCGCAACCTGTGGCAGGTGCTGGTCAACCGGGTGACGATGCGCGGGTTCCTGGCCTATGAGCATCTCGACATGCTGGAAGAGGCCGAGGCGCAATTGGGTGAATGGATCCGGTCGGGCGCGCTGATCGCGCAGGAGAATGTGACCACGGGCATCGAAAATGCGCCGAGCGCCTTCATCAACCTGATGTCGGGCGTGACCACGGGCAAGACGGTGGTGCGGCTGAATGAGGGTGTGACGACTCTGTAGGGGCGGGGACACCAGGCCCGTTCGGACTTACCTCAAGTCCGTTCGGGCTGAGCTTGTCGAAGCCCTATACTTCCCTTCAAGAAGAAGGGCCCCCTTCGACTGCCTGCCAAGGCAGGCGCTCAGGACAGGCTTCGACAGGCTCAGGGCGAACGGGGGGAGAGGGCATCGTCAGATGCCTTCGTGTACTCCTTATAATTCCGGCGGTGCCTCATTCGGGTCGGCGCGCTGGAGATAGTCGACATAGTTGTGGAAATACTGGTTGCCGCGCTCGTTGCGGCCGAAGATGACTGATTTGATCGCGCCCGATTCCAGACCCTTCTGCACTTGCAGGCCGACGCCATAATCCTCGTCATTCACGACGTCGCGCAGCCAGTCCATCATGCCTTCGATCGCGGCGGCGTCCGCCTCGTCCTTGGGCGGTTCACGGCGGATGAACATCAGGTTGGTGATGTTGGTGCCGGGGGTGTCGCCAGGGATCAACTGGGCGACCTGGGTGATTTCGGGCGCGAAGAAGATGGAGATGTTGGGGAAGATGGTGCGGACGAAATCATAGCCTTCATTCTCATGCTCGCCCCAGTCGGCGCGCGGGATCGCGCCCAGCGCTTCCTTGATCCGAACCTGCGGATAGCCCACGCGCATATGCGGGCCGAAGGCGGTGAAGTGCATGATGTTGCTGAAGGTGCGCGGATGGATGGTGGTGGGGTGCGCGGCGGCGAAATGATAGCCCTCCAGATAGCCGTCATAGGCGATCTTCCAATTGGGGCCATAAATGCGCCGCGATCCGCAATAATGCCAATCGCCAAGGCCATAGGCATTGAGGTCATCGAGCATGCCGCCGAGATGCGCGGCGATGTCGAACTCCAGCCCCGGCGTCAGGCAGATCCAGATGATCCCGCCCGCTTCGGCGACGGGCAGGGCGGTGAGGTTGCGTTCTTCCTTGCAGATGGGGCCGAATTTCTGCGGTTCGGCGACGCCGATCAGCTTGCCGTCATTGCTGTAGGTCCAGGCATGATAGGGGCAGGAAAAGCGCTTGGCATTGCCATGGCCTTCGGGCTTGAGGATCATGCCGCGATGGGTGCAGACGTTGAGCATCGCCGCGACCGTGCCGTCGCTCTTGCGCGTGATGAGGACGGGTTTGCCGAGTAGCTCCATCGCCTTGTAATCGCCCGGATTGGGCATTTCCGCTGTAAGAGCCGCAAGCAGGGGCATCTTCAGGAAGATTTCCGCCTTCTCCCGCTCGAAATAGGCGGGGTCGGTATAGGCGGTGGCCGGGACTTCCATCGTGTCGGTCGCGCTGTGCGTGGTGCCGGTCTCGACAAATTCCAGCATCTTTTCGGCTTCCTGGCCGATGACGTCATGATAGCCCATTGCAAACCCTCTCTGATGGCACAGCCGTTCTGGCTTTGCAGGCAGGATAGCGCGTGCGTGACCCCGCCGAAACTCGGTAAGGTCATAGGTAGTGCGCTACGGCAGGGCGGGGACTCTGAATAGCACTAGTTGTAACATGCGCCATATTGGCCAGTCTGCGCTCCAAACAATCTGACAAGAGGATAATTGGCGCATGATGATCGACCTCAAGGGCAAGGTGGCATTGATAACCGGGGCGGCGTCCGCCAATGGCCTGGGTTTTGCGGCGGCGCTTAAAATGGCGGGGCAAGGGGCGAGCCTGTTCCTGACCGATCTGGATGGCGCGGCGGTCGATGCGCGGGCCGAGGAATTGCGCGCGCAGGGTTTCCCCGCGCAGGCCATGGCCCAGGATGTTACCGACGAAGCGGTCTGGACCACGGTGATCGAAGCGGTGATCGCCGCCTTTGGCAAAATCGACATATTGGTCAATAATGCCGGGATCGCCGTGTTGCGGCCGATGAGCGAGATGACGTCGGCCGACTGGCACAAGCAGATTTCGGTCAATCTCGACAGCGTGTATTTGGGCACGAAGGTCGCCGTCGACCAGATGCGCGCGCAGGGGCATGGCGGCTCGATCGTCAACCTGTCGTCCATCGCCGGCCTGGTGGGTGTGCAGGGCACCGCCGCTTATGCCGCGAGCAAGGGTGGCGTCCGGCTATTTTCCAAGTCGGTCGCGCTGGAAACCGCGCGCGACAATATCCGCGTGAACACGGTGCATCCCGGCATGATCTGGACCGATATGCAGCAGGTGGCGATTGCCGATAACAAGGAGATATTCGACCAGATCGTCGCGACCATTCCGATGGGCCGCATGGGCGAACCCGCCGACATTGGTTCCATGGTCGCGTTCCTGGCGTCGGACGATGCGCGCTACATCACCGGATGCGAATTTGTCGTCGATGGGGGGATGGTCGCGCAGTGATCGCGTCGCTATATTTGAACAAGCGACCAAGGATTCGGCGCGCCGCCTGTGTGGCGCAGCCGGGCGGGCGAGAATTTAGGAGAGAGAGTGATGGCTGAAAGCGATCCCCGGATCAAAGGCGCACCGCTGGCACGCTGCCCCGGTACGAGCGTCCGCGACCTGATGCTGGCGGATACCAATCCGGTGCCGGAATTTCTTTACACCGACGAATATGAAAATCTGGGATCGGACCCGATCCCGGCCAGCCGCTATACCAGCCCCGAATTTTTCGAGTTGGAAAAGCAGAAGATGTGGCCGCGCACCTGGCAGTTCGCGGCGCGCGAAGAGGAATTGCCGGAGCCGGGCGACCATGTCGTCTATGAGAATGTCGGCAAATCCTTCCTGCTGATCCGGCAGGAGGATGGCTCTGTTCGGGCTTTCGCCAATGTCTGCCTGCATCGTGGGCGCAAGCTCAAGACCGGCGATGGCTGGTCGGCCGAACTGCAATGCCCATTCCATGGCTTCACCTGGAATAATGACGGGTCGATCAAGCAGATTCCGTGCCGCTGGGACTTCTCGCATCTGAAAGATGAGGAGATGTCTTTGCCCGAAATCAGCGTCGGGCGCTGGGCGGGCTATATCTTCATTCGCGAGAGCGCGGACGGGCCGACGCTCGAAGAGTTTCTCGCGCCCATGCCGGAGCATTTCAAGCGCTGGCGGCAGGAGGAATGCGCGACGGCGATGTGGGTGGGCAAGGTGGTGCCGGCCAACTGGAAGGTGGTGATGGAGGCTTTCATGGAAAGCTGGCACACGGTCGTCACCCATCCGCAATTGCTGCCGTTCACCGGCGACGCCAATTCGATGTACAATATCTATGGCGACTATGTGAACCTGACGGTGACGCCGTTCGGCACCATGTCACCCCATGTCGACCCCACCGACAAGGCGGAACAGTGGATCGTCGACGAGTTCGTCAAATATAATGGCCGGTCGTCCGACAATTATGAGGATAAGGAAGCGGCGGCGGGCGGCTATAATGTCAAAGTGCCAGAGGGCGTCACGGCGCGCGCGGCCCTGGGCGCATCGCTGCGGGAAACCACCACCGCCATGTTCGGCCATGATGTCAGCTTTGCATCCGACGCGGAGATGATGGATGCGCTGCTCTATAATGTCTTTCCCAATTTCAGCCCCTGGGCGGGGTTCCAGCCCAATATCGTCTATCGCTGGCGGCCCTGGCATGATGTCGACCATTGTCTGATGGAAGTCCGCGTCCTGACCCGCGTTCCACCGGGTCAGGAGCATCCCAAGGCGCCGCCGATGAAATTCCTGTCGGTCGACCAGAAATGGACCGAAGCGCCGGAACTGGGCATTTTGGGCGATGTGTTCGAACAGGATATGGAAAATCTGCCCCATGTGCAGACGGGCCTGAAGGCCTCGCTGAACGACAAGGTGCAACTGGCCAATTATCAGGAAATCCAGATCCGCCAGTTCCAGAATACGATCATGAAATATATCAAAGGCGATCTATAAAGCGCGACTGATGGAATGACGGGGTGCCGGAGCAGTCGCTTCGGCACCCTTTTTCATGCGTGACGGCCAGGCGGAACGGGCAAAGGCGGAGCGGGCAAAGGAAAAGGCCGGGGATTGCGCCCCGGCCTTTTGCCTTTCGTCCTGTATGCAGAGCTTAGAATTTGACGCCCAGCGTCGCGCCATAGGTGCGTGGTTCGCGGGCGGTGCCGAAGGACCACAGGCCGCCCACGGTAAAGCCGTGGGTTGGGCCGCGATCATTGGCAAGGTTGCGGCCAAAGACGGTCAGGCGGGCTTCGGTGCCGGCCAGTGCGAATTTGGTCGTCAGGCTGGCATCGACCAGCCCCTGCTTGTCCGTCCGAACGCGCGGGTCATTGCCATTGACGATGATCGGCCCGTTGGTCAGGTCGCCCGATAGCGGCCCAAGCGAGATCTGCTGATCATAAGCGCCGATATAGCGGTAGCTCAAATTCGCGATGACTTCGCCAAAGCCGGTCGGGATGGTGTAGTCGGCGGCCAGCGAAGCGGTCATGTTCGGATTATAGATAAGGTCGTTGCGCGAATAGTCATAGGGAACGACCGCGCCCGATACAGGCGAGATGCCGCCGACGATGAAGCCCTTGAACTTGGAGTCGAGCAGGCCCATCGACCCGGTGATGGTGAGTTGCCTCGTCGGACGGGCGGTGAAATCAAATTCCAGCCCCTTGATCTTCGCAGAACCGACGTTCGACGTGATCGTCTCGTTGCCGGTGGCGCAGGCCGGGCAGTTCAACGTGTTGTTCTGGTGCAGGTCCTTGTAGCTGGAATAGAAGGCTGCGACGTTGAATTGCAGCTTGCGATCGAACAGGTCGAACTTGCCGCCGACTTCGAAGCTATCGACGACTTCGGGCTGATAGGCGATGCCGGCGCTTGCGGCCGTTCCAGCGCGGGGCGAGAAGCCGCCCGACCGATAGCCTTGCGACCAGCTACCATAGAACATCATGTCGCTGTTCGGGCGGAAATCGACACCGACCTTGGGCGTGAACTTCTTGAACGTGTCCGTGCCCCGGCCGATTTCTATGCCGCCGAAACTATTGTCCAGCGATTTTTTGTCGCGGGTGAAGCGGCCGCCGAAGGACAGGCGCCACTGGTCGGCAAAGGCCCAGTTGAAATCGCCGAACGCGGCGATCGACTTCGTCTTGCCGTTGACCACCTGCGGATTGGTGTCGAAAATCAGTGGATCGATGTCAGGCGCGAAGCCGAAGATGCGGCTATGCTGCGTCAGTTGATATTTGGAGCTGAAGTAGAACAGGCCAACGACATAGTCGAAACTGTCGCTGAACTTGCCCGCAGCCCGGAATTCCTGGCTCCACTGCTCATATTGCTGCTGGCGGCGGACATAATAGAGATCGGTCGAGGAACCATCGAAATCCTGCGTCTGATTCTCGCGCGAATCGCGCCAGCCAGTGACGGAGGTGAGTTTGATGTCGCCAAGATCATAGTTCATTTCCAGCGTGGCGGCGGGCGCGGAATAGTTGGTGAGATTGGCCTGGCCAAAGACGGTGTAGAGATCGCCGCGATTGTTCCGGTTGCACTCGATCGCCGGGATCAGGCCGCAAAAGGCTTCGCCGGTCTGGGTCAGGTTGGATACGACCGGGTCCGACTTTTGAACCTGCTTTTCCAGCGTGAACAGGGCATCAAAGCCGCTGCCCTGCGGTGCGAACAGGATCGAGCCGCCGAAATTCTCGTTATTGCTGAAGCCACGCCGTTCGCCGGTCTGCGCCTGGCGATACCAGCCATCGGTTTCGCTGTGGAAATAGAAGAATTTGGCCCCGACGCTGCCATCGTTGGACAGCGGCACGTTGACGACCGCACGGGTCGCGAGCGAATCAAACTTGCCGTAGGAGACTTCCATCTTGGCACCGAACTCGCCGGTCGGGCGGGTGCGGCGGATGTTGATGACGCCGCCGATCGTGTTGCGGCCGAACAGCGTGCCTTGCGGGCCGCGCAGCACTTCGATCTGCTCAATGTCGAAAAAGTCGAAGAATTGCCCGGTGCTGGTGCCGATGAACACGCCATCGACCACCACGCCGACGGTCGGTTCCTGCGATTTTTCGACGTCGGCATAAGTGAGGCCGCGAATGGCGAGGTTCGCAGCGGCGGCACCCGCATTCTGGTTGGTGATGAGCAGGTTCGGCGCAGAGCCGGTCAGGTCGCCGATATTCACCGCAGCCTTGTTTTCCAACATGGCGGCGTTGATGGCGGTAATGGCTACCGGCGTATCCTGAAGCGTTTCGTCGCGACGGCGGGCGGTGACGATGATGGCGTTGGGGTCGGCCTGTTGGGCATCGGCCTGGGGCTGGGCGGTCTGATCCTGCGCCGTGGCGGGCATCGCCCAAAGCAGCGCACTGCCAAGCGCCAGCGTGACGGGACGGACCAAAAGATTCCTCTGCATATACTCTCCCCTATACTGTGTTATTTTGAGCGTTCAGTGTCCTGCGCGTTCACTGCATCTTCGTTGCATCGTGCGGGATGCGCTATTTTCCGTGGCTTGCTAACTGCGATTTTCGAGAGGTGGGTGCGCACCTGAAACAAAGGAGAGGGGACAAGCCCGGCCCGACGCCCCATGGCGGCAGGGAAGAGGCAGCGCAGGAGAGGATGAGGCCGTGAGCGAGGATCGGCAGGAGCGATTCGGAGGAACCGGCGCGGTGCGCACTGGCCATGGGTTCGACGTTGCGGCGCTCGATGCGTGGATGCACGCCCATGTTGCTGGCTATGCCGGGCCATTGTCGGTCGAACAATTCAAGGGCGGCCAGTCCAACCCGACCTATCGCTTGATGACGCCGACCCGCGCCTATGTGCTGCGGCGTAAGCCCCCCGGCGCGCTGCTGCCCGGCGCGCATGCGGTCGAGCGGGAATATCGTGTGCTGGCGGCGCTGGGGCAGGCGGGCTTCCCGGTCGCGCCGGTCCATGGCCTGTGCGAGGATGCCGGAGTCATCGGCACGCCCTTCTATGTCATGGACATGGTGGAGGGGCGCATCTTCTGGGATTCGACCCTGCCCATACTGACGCCGCAGGAACGGCCTGCCTATTTCGACGCGATGAACGCGGCGATCGCGCAATTGCATGGGATCGACCCTGAGGCGATCGGCCTTGGCGACTATGGCAAGCCGGGCAGCTATTTCGCGCGGCAGATTGCGCGCTGGTCGCGGCAATATCGCGAAGATGAAGCGGCGGGGCGGAATGACGATATGGACTGGCTGGCCGACTGGTTGCCGGGGCAGATTCCCGCAGGCGACGAGACGACCATCGTCCATGGCGATTTTCGCGCCGACAATATGATCTGGCATCCCACAGAGCCGCGCATATTGGCGGTGCTGGATTGGGAGCTATCGACGCTGGGCCATCCGCTGGCGGACTTCACCTATCATCTGATGATGTATCACCTGCCGCCGCACATCATTGGCGGGTTCAAGGGTGCGGATCTGGCCGCGCTGAACATTCCGTCGCAGGCGGACTATGTCGCGGCCTATTGCGCGCGGACCGGGCGGGACGGGATCGACAATCTGCCCTTCTACCTCGCCTTCAACATGTTTCGGTTCGCGGCGATTATCCATGGCATCAAGGGACGGATGGCGCGGGGTACGGCATCTTCGCCCGAAGCGCAGTCGCTGGTCGATACGCTGCCCGAACTGGCGGCGATCGGACGGCGGACGGCCCAGGGACAAGGCCGTTGATGAACTGGCTGGCGATCCGGCAACTGGCCTATTTCGTGCCGGACGTGCGCGCGGCGGCGCTGGCGCATCATCGGCTCCATGGATCCGGTCCTTATTTCATCGCCGATCATATTCCGCTGCGGCGCTGCGTGCATCGCGGGGTGGAGCGGCCGCTCGACCATAGCTCCGCCTATGGCCAGTGGGGCGAGCTGATGATCGAGTTTGTCCAGCAGAATAATGACGGGCCGTCCGCCTTTCGCGACATGTTCGCGCAGCCCGGCGCGCAGGGGCTGCACCATGTCGCGCTGTTCGTCGATGATGTGGATGTCGCGATCAAGGACTTCGCGGCGGCGGGCCATGACCTCGCCTGCCGGGCGGAGATGAGTGACGGCTTCGTCTTCGCCTTTGTCGATACGGTCGCGGCGCAAGGGCATATGACCGAACTCTATGCGCCGGTGCCGCAACTGACCGGCTTTTACGCCATGGTGGCGAAGGCGGCGCAGGATTTCGACGGGACCGACCCGCTGCGCCCGATCCAGTTCAATTGATCCAAGAGGATAGAAGCCATGTTCAGTACGCCGCGCGCGCAGGAAATAGCCGATCGGGTCGAAGCGTTCGTCCGTAGCGTCGTGATTCCCTATGAAGGCGATCCGCGCTGCGGCTTTCACGGGCCGAGCGATGAGCTGGTGATGGAATTGCGCGAGAAAGCGCGGGCGGCAGGCGTGCTGACACCGCATGTCCTGCCTGACGGATCGCATTTGACCCAGCGCGAGACGGCCACCGTGCTGATCAAGTCCGGCCTGTCGCCGCTGGGGCCGCTCGCCTGCAACACCATGGCCCCGGACGAGGGCAATATGTATCTGCTGGGCAAGGTCGGCACGGCCGAGCAGAAGGCGCATTTCCTGAAGCCCCTGCTGGAAGGCCGCGGCCGTTCCGCCTTCTTCATGACCGAACCGGCGGCCGATGGCGGTGCGGGGTCCGACCCGTCGATGATGCAGACGACCTGCGTACCCGATGGCAATCATTGGGTCATCAACGGCCGCAAGGCGTTCATCACCGGGGCGCAGGGGGCGATGGTCGGGATCGTCATGGCCAAGTCCGATGACGGTGCCTGCATGTTCCTGGTGGACCTGCCTGACCCCGCGATCCGCATCGAGCGGGTGCTGGACACGATCGACAGTTCGATGCCCGGTGGCCATGCGGTCGTGACGATCGACAATCTGCGCGTGCCCGCCGACCAGATGCTGGGGCAGAGCGGCGAGGGGTTCAAATATGCGCAGATCCGCCTGTCGCCTGCGCGGCTGTCGCACTGTATGCGCTGGCTGGGCGGGTGCATCCGCGCGCAGGAGATTGCGGCGGACTATGCCTGCCGCCGCATGGCGTTCGGCAAGCCGCTGGTCGATCATGAGGGCGTCGGCTTCATGCTGGCGGAAAATTGGATCGACATTCAGCAAAGCGAATTGATGATCGATTGGTGCGCCGGTGTGTTGGACGGCGGATCGCTGGGCACCGTCGAAAGCTCGATGGCGAAGGTGGCGGTGTCCGAGGCGTTGATGCGGATCGCCGATAAATGCGTGCAGGTGATGGGCGGCACGGGCGTCACCGGCGACACGATCGTCGAGCAGATCTTCCGCGAGGTGCGCGCCTTCCGCATTTATGACGGACCGACCGAAGTCCATAAATGGAGCCTGGCCAAGAAGATCAAGCGCGATCACCGCGACAAGGCCTGAACCCACAGCGCAGAGGAGCAACGCATGGCCGACCTGCCCGAACGGTTCGACTATATCATCATCGGCGCGGGATCGACCGGCTGCGTGCTGGCCGAGCAATTGTCGGCCGATCCCCGCAACCGGGTACTGCTGGTGGAAGCGGGCGGGCCGGATCGGTCGCCGCTGATCGCCATGCCCAAGGGGATTGCCAAGCTGGTGTCCAACCCGGCGCATATCTGGGCCTATCCGGTCGCCCAGCCGCGCCGCCCGGACGAACCGGCGCAGGAGATGTGGATCAGGGGCAAGGGGCTGGGCGGATCGTCGGCGATCAACGGCATGATCTGGAGCCGGGGCGAGCCGCAGGATTATGACGATTGGGAAGCGGCGGGCGCGACCGGATGGAATGCCGGATCGATGATCGCGGCCTTTCGCGCCATCGAGGATCATGGACTGGGCGGGAGCGCGCTGCGTGGGGAAGGTGGCCCGGTGCATGTGACGCCGCGCACCTATCGCTATCCGCTGGCCGAGCGGCTGATCGCAGCGGGCGAGCAGATGGGCCTGCCGCGCACCGATGACCTCAACAGCGTGGTCGGCGGACGGGTCGGCTATTATTGCCATAATATCCGTGACGGGCGGCGCGAGAGCGGGGCCAAGGTGTTTCTGCGTCCGGCGATGCAACGCAGCAATTTCACGGTGATGACCGACACGCTGCTACGCCATGTGCGGCTGTCCAATGGCCGGGCGGTCGGGGTCGAACTGCTCCATGGCGAACGCGGGCCGTTCAGCGTGGATTGCGATGGCGAGGTGATCGTCTGCGCGGGAACGATCGAAAGCCCGCAGATATTGCAACGGTCGGGCATCGGCGATGGCGACGTGCTGGCCGCAAGCGGGATTGCGGTGCGCCATCATAATCGCCATGTCGGGCGGCATATGCTGGAGCATCTATCCTACTCCATGCCGTTCCGCTTGCAGAGGAACAGCGGCATCCAGGGGCGCTATCAGGGGCTGGGGCTGCTGGCGTCGGTCGCGCGCTATTATCTGCGGCGGGACGGGCCGATGGCGACCGGGCCGTTCGAGGTGGGGGCGTTCCTGTCCACCGGCGTCACGGGACCGCGTACCGACCTGCAGCTATACCTGAGTGGCTATATGTTTGCGCTGGGTGATGCGAACGATGCCGTACCGCTCGGCAATATCGACAAGCGGCCCGGCCTGACCGTGTCGGGCAGCCTGCTGCGGCAGAGCAGCGAGGGGGAAGTGCAGGCACGGGGACGCGAGCCGGGGGATGGCGTGGCGATCACGCCCAACTGGCTGGACAGCGAAGCGGACAAGGGTTCGGCGATTGCGGCGATCCGGCTGATGCGCGCCTATGTGGGGCAGGCGGCGCTGGCGGACGATGTCGGCGAGGAACTGATCCCCGGCGCGGCGGTGCAGGAGGATGCGGCGCTGCTGGAGAGTTTCCGGTCGCTGTCGACCAGTGGATTGCATGGCGTGGGCACGTGCCGGATGGGCGCGGCGGACGATGCGGTGGTCGATCCGGCGTTGAAGGTTCATGGGGTCGAGGGGCTGCGCGTTGCCGATTGTTCGGTGATGCCGCGTCTCATTAGCGGTAATACCAATGCGCCCGCGATGGCGCTGGGCTGGCGGGCGGCGCAGATCATCTTGGGCAAGGCGTGACGATGGAGAAGGCGATGATGCGGCAATGGCACTTGGCGGACCGGCCGATCGGGCGCGCGCTGGCCGATGGCGACTTTCGCCTGGCCGACGTGCCGATGCCGGTGGTGGGCGCGGGCGAGATGCTGCTGGCGGTGCGCTGGCTGGGTTTCGAACCCGCGCAAAAGGGGTGGATGGAGAATTTCGGCGGCTATGTCGCCCCCATCGAGCTGGGCGATGTGATGCGCGGCATGGGCGTTGCGGAGGTGGTCGAGAGCCGGGATGGCCGCTGGCCGGTCGGCACGATGGTTGCGGGGATGACCGGCTGGACCGAATATCTGGTGAGCGATGGCGAGGGCTTCGATGTCTGCCACCCCGACCTGCTGCCCCATGCGATGCTGGGCGTGCTGGGGATACCGGGCCTGACCGCCTGGCACGGCTTTCACGCGATCGGCCGCCCGGTGGCGGGCGATGTCGTGGTGGTGTCCGGCGCGGCCGGGGCGACGGGATCGGTTGCAGGGCAATTGGCCAAGGTCGCGGGCTGCCATGTCATCGGCATTGCGGGTGGCGCGGAAAAATGCGCCTGGCTGACGCAGGAGGCCGGGTTCGACGCGGCGATCGACTATCGCGAGGGCAAGGTCGCGGCGCAGTTGAAGGCGCTGGCCCCCAAGGGGTGCGATATCGTCTATGACAATGTCGGCGGGGTGGTGCTGGACGCGATGCTGGGCCGACTCGCGATCGGCGCGCGGGTGGTGCTGTGCGGCGGGATCAGCCGCTATGAACAGGGTGGCGAGATTGCCGGGCCGGGCAATTATTTCAACCTGATCCTGCGCCGGGCGCGGATGGAGGGGTTCATCATCCTGGACGAACAGCCACGCTGGGGCGCGATGCGCGACCGGCTGGCAGCGCTGGTGCTGGCGGGACGGCTGCAATGGCAGGTCGATGAGCAGCAGGGGTTCGAAGCGGCCCCGGCGGCGCTGGCACGGCTGTTCACCGGGGCGAATAGGGGGAAGCAGATAGTGCGGGTGTGAGGGGAGGGGTATCGCGCCCTTGATAGGGTGACACCCCTCCACCACTTCGTGGTCCTCGAACGGAGGCACGTGACTCCGTTCGACCCCTGCAAGGAGAGGAATTTTAGGTCAGTTTCAGGATCATCTTGCCGTCGTTGGTGCCGTCGAAGAGGCGCATGAAGGCGGGGTAGGCGTTGTCGATGCCCTGTTCGATATGTTCGTCAAAGACGAGCTTGCCCTCGCCGATCAAGGCGGCGATGGCCTGGCTGCCTTCGGGGAAGCGGTCGGCATAGCGGGCGATGAGGAAGCCGCGCATGGTGGCGGTCTTGACGATCAACTGCCAGATGTTGCGCGCGCCGTGGGGGTCGCCATTATATTCGGAGATAAGGCCGCACAGGAGGATCTGCGCGTCCTGGTTGATATGGCGCAAGGCCGCGTCGAGACAGACGCCGCCGACATTTTCGAAGACATGATCGATGCCGTCCGGGCAGGCCGTGGCGATGGCGTCGGCGAGCGCCGCTTCATCCTTGCCGCGATAGTCGATCGCCGCGTCGAAGCCATAGCGATCGGTCAGGCGCGCGCATTTGGTCGCGCCCCCGGCGATGCCGACGACCCGTGCGCCGCGCAATTTGGCGAGTTGCCCGACCATCGAACCGACCGCGCCCGCCGCGCCGCTGACCAGCACGGTCTGGCCGGGTGTGGGCTGCATCGCATCGCTGACGCCGAACCAGGCGGTGAGGCCGACCGCGCCCATGGCGGACAGATAGCTGGTGACAGACGGGGCCGCCGACACGTCAATCGGGTGCATGAAGTCATTGGGCGTGACGAGGCTGTATTCCTCGATCGCGTTCAGCCCCATGACCCAATCGCCGGGCTTGAAGCGATCGACCCCGCTCGCTTCGACCGTGCCGATGGTGGAGGCGCGCACCGGATCGCCGATCGCGATGGGCGGCAGATAGCTTGGCGCGTCGTCGAGCCAGCCGCGGATGGCGGGGTCGAGCGAGGCATAATGGTTGCGGATGAGGATTTCGCCGGGGCCGGGCGCGGGGACGGGGCTGTCCTCCAGCCGGAAGTCGCTTTCACGTGGATGGCCATCGGGCCGCGCGACGAGCAGGAAACGGCGATTGACGGAAGCGGTCATGATGCGGTGTTTCCCCAGAGGCTATGGACGGGATCGGACGGCCCCTGCGCGCCGCGCAGGAAACCGGCATAAAGGTCTTCGCCGCCACCGGCGGCCTGATGGACGATCCAGTCGCAGACGAAGCGCCGTTCGATGAACTGCCATGTGCCGTTGGTGCGGACGAAGCGGTCGAGATAGCGGCCGCCGGTCAGCATATGGACGGGGTCGCCCTCTTGCCCGCGCGGGGTGGCGACGGCGGTGACATAGGTTTCACCCTTCGCGCTATCACCATCAACCTCCACCCATTGATGCGCATTGGCGTGGCTGGTCTGGGTAAAGACGGTGCGGACGATGGCGCAGATTTCGCGGGCGAAATCCTGACCGCTGCCGTTGAAGGGACCGCTTTCGACATGGCTGTCCGCGTGGAAAAGCGAACCCAGCAACGCCGCATCGGCGCGATCGACGCCCCGGCAATAGGCCGCCGTCAGGTCGGCGATCTGCTGTCGGGCGACGAGGGTGTCGATCAGCGCGGGATCAGTCATGGATGCCGCAGACGTCATTCAGCTTTTCATGGAACATCTGCACCCGCTTTTCCTGATTGGGCAGGATGCCGCCGGTAAAGCCACGCGAATGGAGGCCGAGTTGCTGGCCGATCGCGACGCTCATATCCTGATCGGCGACATCGCCCAGCGACCTGGTGCCGAATTCGATCTTTTCGCGCTCGACATGGCGGAAGGGGGTTGGCCCCATCGGTCCCATCACGACATCGCTGCCGGGCATTTCATGCGCCATGAACCAATGGTCGAAGATGCAGCGTTCGGGGTCGGTCGGGTGCGGTTCGGACCGCAATAACTGGAACCCGTCCGGCCACATGGTGAAGGTGATGTTGGGGAAGAGCGTATAGTGGTGATAATCCACAATCTCGCTGTCGCCCATGGTCGCATAATGGGCATAGCCCTTGTCCGCGCCCAGCTTGCGCTTTTGCGCGAGGATGGCGTCGCGGGCCTGGCTGGCGCGGCCTTCGAAATCCTTGGGGTCCAGTTCCCAATATTCCAGCGCCTGGGCCAGCGGCATTTCGAGGATGTCGGAGGTGGGATAGCGGCCCGATGGCTTGAGGCCGCGCATGATCATGCAATTATGGCCTTCGGGGTTCATCTCGAAGATGGTGCCTTCCAGCGCATCGTCGATCGACCCGGCAATTTGCGGGTGGAGATTGGGGAGGTGATAGCTTTCGTTGAAATTGTCGCGGATGATCTTCCAGTTGCACGGCACGTCGGAACTGAGCGCCAGCACGCGAGTCATCTTGCCCATCTGCCATTGTTCGAGCTGTTCGCCCGCTGCGCCCAGCCATGTCTTGAGCGGCGGCGCATCGCGATCCATGGTGAACCAGACGAATCCACCCCAGACGGTGCAGGGAATTTCCTCCAGCTTCACCTTGCCGCAAGGGGAGCCGCCGGGGAAATCATCCGGGTCTTGGACATGGGCGAGCGTGCCGTCGGGCGCATATTTCCAGCCATGATAGCCGCAGGTGAGGAAGGGCGAACCGCCGACTTCGGTCCAGGCGAGGCGATAGCCGCGATGCTTGCAGGCATTGTAGAAGGCTTTGACCGATCCATCCTCCTGGCAGAGCATGACCACCGATTCCCGGCCGATATTATGGGTCAGAAAGTCGCCTGCCTCTTCAAGGTCGGCCGCCATGCCGCCGATATGCCAGGCCTTGGTCCAGACATGCGCCCATTCGGCGTCGGCCCAGCGTTTTTCATGATAGCGTTCGCCAGTGATGCGGTCACCGCGCACGGGCGGATCATAGGCGGCAATGGCGCGGCCCAGAAAAGACTCGATGGTCATGATACCCTCTCGCTATTTTTAATTGAACGATCGACTAAATTTACCCTGATCGGTTGTCGTCTGTCAATATCTTCGCCATAGCTGTCCAATGGGCAGAAGGGCGTTGAAACTAGTGAAAAGGACAGGTTTGGCCGAGGCGGCGGAGGCCGCGCCGAAGATCGACCGCCGACGCGCGCCCGATACGGCGGCCAGGATATTGGACGCGGCGGAGTCGCTCTTTTCGATCCGGGGCTATCATGGCGTGTCGTTGCGCGACATTGCGACGCAGGCGGGGGTGCAGGTGGCGCTGACCCATTATCATTTCGGGTCGAAGGAAGATTTGTTCGGTGCCGTGATCGACCGGCGGGCCGACGCGCATGTGGCGGGCATGGCGGACGCGCTGACGCAGGCGCGGCAGGTTGCGGGCGATCAGGCGACGCGCCGCCGCGCGATCATCCGCGCCTTCATCACGCCGATCGTCGACCGATCAATGCGCGGCGGGACGGGGTGGAAAAATTATATCCGCCTGATGGCGCTGGTGGCGAACATGCCGCAGCAGGAAGCGTTCATATCGCCGTTTCGCCAGCATTTCGACGATGTGATCGCCGCCTATGTCCAGGCGCTGCGCGCGCTGCATCCGGAGATGGATGAGGGCGATGTGCAGTGGGGCTTCTTCTTTTTTCAGGCGATGATCACGCATATCCTCGCCGAAAGCGGCATGTTGGATCGCCAGTCGGGCGGGCGGTTCAGTTCCAGCGATCTCGATGCGATGGTCGAGCGGATGGTCGATTTCGTCGGCGCGGGCTTCACCGGACTGGGGCGGGCGGCCTAGCATAAAGCCGAGTTTGGCGCATCGGCCCGGCTCGTTACCTTGGCGCGTAAAATAGATGCGCGAAGGAAGAGATGATGGGCAGGTTGAACGGCAAATTGGCGCTGATCGTCGGTGCGGCGGGCAAGGATAATATGGCGCAGGTGATCGCCCGCCGCCTGACCGCCGAAGGGGCTAAGGTCGCGGTGGCGGGGCGCAAGGCGGAGGCGCTGTCCGCCTTTGCCGACGAGATTGGCGGGGTGGCCGTCGCCTGCGACATGACGGACCAGCAGAGCATAAAGACGGCGGTGGCCGACACCGAGGCGGCGTTGGGCGGGGTCGACATCGCGATCAACGCGACCGGCTGGGGGTTGCTCAAGCCGTTTCTGGAGACGACGCAGGACGATCTCGACGCCATGTATGCGCTGCAACTGCGCGGGCCGTTCCAGTTTTTCCAGGCGCTGATCCCGGCGATGGAGCGGCGCGGCGGCGGGTCGATCATCCAGATCAGTTCAGCGACCGCGACGATCATGTTCCACGACCATGCCGCCTATATGGCGACCAAGGCGGGGACCGACCATCTGGTTCGCACCGTCGCCAATGAATTTGGGGCCATGGGCATACGCGCCAACAGTGTGTCGCCCGGCATCACCGAAACGCCGATGACGGCGGATGCGGCGGCGGTGCCGGGGCTGATGGATGCGTTTCGCAAGGGCTATCCGCTGGGCCGCTATGGCACGTCGGAGGATGTGGCCGAGGCGTGCCTGTTCCTGGCGAGTGACGCCTGCTTCATGACGGGGCAGAATTTGCAGGTGAATGGCGGGCTGACGCTGCGCGCCAATCCGACTAAGGCGGATATCGAGGCGTCGGTCGCCGCCGCGATGGCTGCCGCCGGGGCGTGACGCCGCCACTCTGCATGGCGTCGGGCATCATGCCCGAAGCGACGCCGCTGCAATTGGTGGAGGCGGCGGCGCGGGCCGGATTCGATTATGGCGGCATGTGGTTCGAGGCGGCGGATTGGACGGATGCGACGACGCGGCAGGTGAAGGCCGCGCTGCGCGACACGGGCCTGCCGCTGATCGACATCGAAGTGGTGTGGATCAAGCCGGGGCCGCCTGATCCCGATCATCTGCGGCTGGTCGATGTGGGGATCGAACTGGGCGCGCGGAATGTGTTGTGCGTCAGCAGCGATCCCGACGATGGGGCGACGCGCGACAAGCTGGCGATATTGGCCGAGCGGGCGGGCGATGCGATCCGTATCAATCTGGAATTCGGCATTTTTACCGAAGTCAGGACGATCGGGCAGGCGAGCGCGATTTTGCGCGCGATCAATCATCCGGCGATGGGGTTGCTGATCGACGCGCTGCATTGGCGGCGGTCGGGCGGGACGCTGGCGGATGTCGCGGCGGTGCCGCCCGCGTGGCTCAGCTATGTGCAATTATGCGACGCGCCCGACTCCGGCGCGGACCCGGCCGACGCGGACGCGATCCTGACCGAGGCGATTGACGGACGGGTGGCGCTGGGCGCGGGGGGATTGCCGATCGGCGCGCTGCTGGATGCGATGCCACAGAGGTTGCCGGTGGCGGTCGAGGAACGGTCGATCGCGTTGCGGGAGGGGTGGCCCGACCTCAATGAACGGGCGGCGCGGATGTTGGCGACGACACAGGCTTGGGTTGCGGGGCGGTAGCGAACCGGGCTGGCTTGACGTCAAATCGTCATTGCGAGCGCAGCGAAGCAATCCATGGGCACCAGA